>NZ_JBLEBI010000058.1:0-34950 GCF_047340315.1 Streptomyces sp. AF1A | reverse complement strand
GGGGTCAGGGCCGAGGCCGGCGTCCGGGGACCAGGCGTCGCGGGAGGGGGCGTCGCGGGAAGGGGCGTCGCTGCTCGCCCGGCTGGCGCGGCGGTCGGCGTCGAGGGCGGGGCAGGCGTCCCGGGACGAGGCGTCCGAGAGGATTCAGGTCCGGGCGCTGCAGGCGATGTGCCGGCAGGTCTTCGGCTTCCGGCTGGCCATGATCGTCCTGGCCGCGCCGGCCGCCCTGCTCAACGCCGCCCCCGGCCTGGGCGCCCGCCTGGTCGGCGCGGCCGTGGTCGTCACCTTCATGGTGTCGTACGTCCTCTTCCGCGACTGGGAGCGCTTCGGCCCGCTCCTCCTGCGCCATCCCAGCCTGCTCGCCGCCGACACCCTCTTCGGCTCCCTCCTCCTCGTGTCGGCGGGCCCGGACACCACCCTCGCCTACGTCAGCGTCTGCACCCCGCTGCTGGCCGGCCTGGTGTACGGCTGGCGGGGCGCGGCCTGCTTCGCGTCCCTGCAGGGCCTGATCCTGCTCCTCGTCCACGCCACCCTGAAGGCCGACCGGCACGCCCCGGTGGCCGAGGCCCTGCTCCTGCCCGGCCTGTGCGTCATCGCCGGTGCCATGGGCTCGACCCTGCGCAACCTGATGCTCCGCTTCGGCGCCGCCACGCAGGCCCTGACCACCGTCCAGGCGCGCCTGGCGGCGGCGGAGGCGGTGAGCGCGGAACGCTCCCGCCTGGCGCGCGAGATGCACGACTCCGTGGCCAAGACCCTGTACGGCGTCGCCCTGGCGGCGGACGGCCTGGCGGCCACGGCCTCGGCCGCCGAGCCCGACCCGGCCCGCGTCAGGGAACAGGCGGAACTGGTCTCCCGCTCGGCCCGCAGGGCGGCGGCGGAGTCGCGGGAGCTGCTGACGGATCTACGGCGGGAGCACACGGAGGCGACGACGCTCTGGTGCGAACTGGAGGCGCAGGCCCGGGCCTTCACCTCCCGCACGGGCCTCCGGGCGGCCTGCCACTGGGAGGATGCCGTGGCCGGCCTCCCTCCGCTGCCGCCCGCCGCGGCCCGCCATCTCTTCGCCATCGCCACGGAGGCGCTGGAGAACGCCCACCGCCATGCCTCCGCGACCCACGTCGACGTACGGGCCGCCGTCCACGGCGACCTGCTCCGCCTGACGATCCACGACGACGGCCGTGGCCTCCCGCCCGGCACCACCCTCGAACAGCTGCGCAGCACCGGCCACTTCGGTCTGCTCGGCATGGTCGAGCGGGCCGCCGGGGCGGGCGCCCGCATCCGCATCGGGCGCGGCGGCCACGAACGCGGCACGGAGGTGCGGGTCGAACTCCCCCTGGCGGCCCTCACCCGCCCCATGCCATCCCCCCGGGAACCCTGAAAGGAGGCACACCGTGTAGCACGCTCACCCCCACCCCCGGCCGGACCTCTCTCCTCCGGCGCCCGCTTCCCCACCGCCCCTGCGGCTGTTGGTGGCCGACGACAACCCCGTGGTCCGCGCGGGCCTGACGGCGCTGCTGTCGGGGAGCGCGGACACCACCGTGGTGGCGGAGGCGGCCGACGGCCGCGAGGCGTACGAGGCCGCGCTCCGGCACCGTCCGGACGTCATCCTCCTCGACGTCCGCATGCCCGGAGTCGACGGAATCTCGGCGTTGCCCCACCTGGTGCGGCTGGCCCCGGTCATGATGCTCACCTACAGCCACGAGGCGGAGACCGTGCGGGAGGCGCTGCGGCTGGGAGCGGGGGGATACCTGGTGCACGGCGAGTTCACGACCGAGCAGTTGGTGAGGGCCGTACGGGACGTCCGGGAGGGCCGGCCGCATGTGACGCCGGGGGCGGCACGGGCGCTGCTGGCCGAGCTGCGGGAGAGTGCACCTGCACATATCGAGGGTCAACTCAGGCCTGTCCCAGGGCAGAATCCTGCCCGAAGTACTTCACAATTGCAATCCACCGTGGGACAGTCATTTCGGTCCCGGTTCCGGCTGAGTACGAGGGAGGCGGAGATCATGGACCTCATCGCGTCCGGCATGACCAACCAGCAGATCGCCGCCGCATGCTTCATCACCGAGAAGACGGTCAAGAACCACATCAACCGCATCTTCGCCAAGCTCAACACCACGACCAGGTCCCAGGCGGCCGCGAAGTGGCTGGGGGTGGCCTGAGGTGGGGGCCGGGGAGAGCGGCAACGGCGGCGGTTGGGCCCGGGGTTGGGTCCTGGGGCCCTCCAGCATCCGCTGGTGCGGGGCTTACGTTGCCCGAGTCCGAAGTGGAGCCGGAGGGGAACACCGTGAGCGACTGGATGCTGAAATTGATGGTGGCCGTGCGGCGCCGCAGCAACGACAAGGGGCAGACCGCCGTCGAGTACCTCGGGATCATCGCGGTGGTGGTAGCGATCGTGCTGGCGATCACGGGTACGGACATCGGGCAGTCGATCTACAACGCGATCGTCTCCAAGATCACCGAAGTTACCGGCGGCTGAATCGGCCCGGGACGTACACAGACGCAGGGCAGGCCTTTCCCATCTACATCACGGTGGTGGCAGGCCTGCTCTTTCTTGCTCTCGCCTACCTGGCAGTGGGCCAGGCCACGGTGAACCGGAGCGGCGCCCAGACGGCCGCCGACGCGGCGGCACTCGCGGCGGCCCAGAACGAGCGTGACCAACTCACGGCCCAGTGGATCAACGTCGTGCCCGATCCTACGAAGTGGCAGGACATCTTCGAGGGCAAGGTGCCGTTCGATGACCCGTGCTGGCGCGCCCGACAACTCGCCGCACAGAACGACGCTCAGCTGAACACGTGCTTTCCGCCCCACTTGCTGAAGTACCGGGTCGACGTGCAGACCAACAAGTCCGTCGGCCGGTCTGTCGTACCAGGGTCGGAAGACTTCAAGGCGAAGGCTTCCGCCACCGCCGAGATCGACCCCCTCTGTACCTTCAAGCTCCCCGAAGAAGGCGCTACAGGGGATGAGTTGCCCGACCTCACCTGTAGGGACAAGGTCTGGCACCTGAAGCCCGATGACAGCGCGGGACTGCCGAAGCCCGAAGACCTCTTCGACGTCCACCTGGCCGACTCATGAGCGAACGATCAATGACGAAGGAAGCGGAGCGATGAGCATGCGGTTCACTGCGAAGGCCCGCAGAGGAGTGGTCGCGCTGACCGTCGCGGCTGGTCTGGCCGTCGGTGTGACCGGTTGCGGTGGAAGCAGCAGCGACCACAAGAAGCCAGAGAGCTCCGCGTCCACTTCCAGAACAAACGGGTCCGACCCGAGCACCCAGGAGGGGCAGTCCGGCCATCCGCTGGCCGAGCTTAAGGGAACCAACGGTCTGCTCCTGCAGATCACTTCGGCGCAGCGCGACTCGGGCGGCTTCGTGACGGTCAACGGCACATTGAAGAACGACAGTGCCACTACGGTGGTCATCCCCGCCCAGTTGAGCGGCAATGAGACCGAGATCATCAGAAACGGGCATTCGCTCGGTGGAGCCACCTTGGTGGATTCCGAGGGGAAAAAGCGGTACTACGTCCTGCGCGACACTGAGGGCCGCCCGCTCACCACAACGGGCCTGTCGACGCTCAAGGCGGGGGAATCGATCCCGGTCTTCATGCAGTTCCCCGCACCCCCCGCCAACACGGACGAGGTCGAGTTCCAGCTGCCGACCTTCTCCTCGGCCACCATCAAGATCTCCGGGTGAGGCCGACGTGACCACCGCCCGTCTCGCGCTCGCCCTCACCGCGACCCTCCTCCTCGCCGCCACCCCGGCCCGCGCCGACGACACCGACCCGAGTCAGCCGCCCATCACCGCGCCCTCCGCCGCCGCGCCCGTGAAGATCGATCCCACCGACCCCGACCTCAAGCTCCCCGAGGGTGCCACCCTCGCCGCGCCCAAGGTGCTGGACATCAAGTCGGTCGTCGAGGACCAGAGCGGGGACGAGCGGCGGGAGGACACCAACGCGGACGTGACCTTCGCGCTGCAGGCCGAAGTGCTGTTCGGCAAGGACAGCGCCAGGCTCGGCCAGGAGGCGAAGGCCCGCATCGCGGCCATCGCCGACGAGATCAAGAAGCAGAACGCGAACGAGGTCCGCGTCTTCGGCTTCACCGACAACCTCGGCTCCTCCGCACACGGCGACGTCCTGTCCAGGCAGCGCGCCAACGCCGTACAGGCCGTTCTGGACCAGGACCTGAACGACCCGGGCATCACCTTCGAGGTCCGCGGCTACGGCGAGCAGTTCCCGATCGCCGACAACTCCACCGAGGAAGGACGCAGGAAGAACCGGCGCGTCGAGGTGTCGTTCCCCCGCGCCCGGGACTGAGGAGCCGGGGGCGAGCGGAGGCCCCCGCTCAGTCCTGCGTGATCTCCACTCGGACGCCCACGCGCAGTCCCCACTTCGCCATGGCCCCCGCCTCCGCCTCCAGCACGTGGCGTGCCCGCAGCCGCGGCAGCCCGAGCCGGCCGGGGTGCATCGTGCGGACGGCGATGACGGTCAGGCGGCGGTCCAGATGGGCGACGTCGATCGGTATCCGCATCCCGAAGGTGTGCACCCCGCTCGCCGGGGACAGCAGCAGTGCCCCGTCGACCGAGTCACGGCCGAGCAGCCCCTTCGTCCGGGCCCGGTAGGACGCCGCGATCTCCAGGGGCACGCTGGCCCCGGGCTCCTCCGGGTCGCCCCCGGAGCCGTCCTGCCGCACCACGAGCCTTCCGCGCCCGTCCCCCCAACGCCCCATGTGCGCTCCCCTCACGTGGTTAACCCGTTGTCCCTTCCCGTCCTCCCCGCTAGGAAGGCCACCATGACTGAACTCGGTGTCGTCTTCCGCCCCCAGCTTCCTCCCGAGCGGCTGCGGGCCGTTGCCCGGGCCGCGGACGACGTGGGGCTGGAAGAGCTGTGGCTGTGGGAGGACTGCTTTCTGGAGGGCGGGGTCTCGACGGCCGCCGCCGCGCTCGCCTGGACGGAGCGCGTGCGCGTGGGCGTCGGGCTGCTGCCCGTGCCGCTCAGGAACGTCGCGCTGACCGCGATGGAGACCGCGTCGCTGCACCGGATGTTCCCGGGCCGCGCGACCGTGGCCGTCGGGCACGGGGTGCAGGACTGGATGGGACAGGTCGGCGCCCGGGCCGCCTCGCCGCTCACCCTTCTCGGGGAGCATCTCGACGCCCTGCGCGCCCTGTTGGGCGGGGCGAAGCTCACCGTCGAGGGCCGGTACGTCGCCCTGGACGGCGTCGCGCTCGACTGGCCGCCCCCGGCTCCGGTGCCCGTGCTGGCCGGCGCCACCGGGCCGCGCACGCTCCGCCTGTCGGGCGCCCGGGCCGACGGCACCCTGCTCACCGCCGCCACCTCGCCGGACGGAGTACGGCGGGCCCGGCAGCTCATCGAGGAGGGGCAGCGGGAGGCCGGGCGGAGCGGTGAGCCGCACCGGCTGGTGGTGTATCTCCTCGCCGCCACCGGGGCCGGCGCCGGGGACCGGCTGCGGGCCGAACTGGCCGCAGAGGGGTTGGAGTCGGAGCCCGGCGTGGGGGTCGCGGGCGATGCGGGCGCCGTGGCCGAGGCGGTGCGGCGGCTGGCGGAGGCCGGCGCGGACACCGTCGTACTGCAGCCGACCGCGGACGAGCCCGACCCGGAGGGCTTCATCGGGTTCGCGGCTCGGGAGGTCCGGCCCCTGGCGCCGTGAGGCGGGGCGTTGTCAGTGGCGGCTGCCACACTGCCTGACATGACCGACGAGCACAGCGCGGTGAGCCTGCGGGACGTCACGGACGAGGACCTGTACGCCTTCCTCGCCTTCGAGCACGACCCGGAGGCCGTGCGGCGGTCGAGGTTCACGCCCCGGCCGCGGGACGCCTTCCTGAGGCACTGGCGCGAGTCCGTCCTCGGTGATCCCGACTGCCTCGTGCGGACGGTCACCGTGGGCGGCGAGGCCGCCGGGCACGTCGTGTCCTGGACGGAGGGCGAGCGGCGGTTCCTCGGCTACTGGCTCGGGCGGCCGTACTGGGGCCGCGGCGTCGGCACCCGCGCCCTCGGCCTCTTCCTGGAGCTCGAACGCATACGCCCGCTGTACGCCGACCCCTTCGCCGGGAACACCGCCTCGGTGCTCCTGCTGGAGAGGCACGGCTTCCGGCGGGCGGGCACCGTCGAGCACGGGGAGGACGAGCACATCATGCTCGTTCTGGAAGAGGGCGGCCCAGCCGGAAACGCGTCGGCCGCGCGGACGGTCTGAGGCGGGGTCAGTCCGTGGCCGGGGGGTGGTCGCCCGTCGCGCCGTCGATCAGCTCCCGCACGATGTCCATGTGGCCGGCGTGCCGCGCGGTCTCCTGCGCCATGTGGACCAGGACCCAGCGCAGGGACACCGTCTCCTGGCGCCAGGACGGGCGGCCCAAAGCGTCCAGGGGCAGCTCGGCGATCATCCGGTCGGCGGCGGCACGGGCCCGGCCGTAGAAGGCGACGATCCGCTCGGTCGACTCCTCGGGGCCGACCCGCATGTCGTCGTGCGGGTCGAACCAGAACGGCTCCGGCTCGCCCCCGAAGGTCTCCACGAACCAGCCGTACTCGACCGCCGCCAGGTGCTTCACCAGGCCGAGCAGGTTTGTTCCGGTCGGGGTCATGGGGCGGCGCACCTGCTCCTCGTCGAGGCCGGCCAGCTTCCACAGCACGGCGTCCCGGTGCCGGTCCAGGCTCGCGTGCAGCGTTTCCTTCTCTCCGTCGCTGTGAGTCGTCATGGGGGCGGAAAATAGCAGGCTCCCCCGACGGCACCCTGCGACCATGGCGGGCATGGCAGCGAACCGTTCGTTCGAAGACCTGGTGGCCGAGGGTGCCGCGGTGCCCACCGAGGGGTGGGATTTCTCGTGGTTCGAGGGGCGGGCCACCGAGGCGCGGCCGTCGTGGGGGTACGCGCGGTCGGCGGGGGAGCGGCTGGCCCGGGCCGAGGCCGCGCTGGACGTCCAGACCGGCGGCGGCGAGGTGCTCGACTTCGCCCTCGCCGCGGCGGAACCCGCCCGGCCGGCGCTCCTCGCCGCCACGGAGGGCTGGCCGCCGAACGTCGCCAAGGCCACGGCGCTGCTGCGGCCCCGCGGTGTGGTCGTCGTCGCCGCCGCGGACGACGCGCCGCTGCCGTTCGCCGAGGCGGCGTTCGACCTGGTGCTCAGCCGCCATCCGGTGGTCCCCCACTGGAAGGAGATCGCCCGGGTGCTGCGGCCCGGGGGCACGTACTTCGCCCAGCACGTCGGGCCGGCCAGCGTCTTCGAACTCGTCGAGTACTTCCTGGGGCCGCAGCCGGAGACCGCGCGCCGCGGTCGCGACCCGGAGCGGGAGCGGGCCGAGGCTCAGGCGGCGGGGCTGGAGGTCGTGGAGCTGCGGGCGGAGCGGCTGCGGATGGAGTTCCGCGACATCGCCGCCGTCGTCCACTTCCTGCGCAAAGTGGTCTGGATGGTCCCCGGCTTCACCGTCGAGGCCTACGAGCCGCAGTTGCGCGCGCTGCACGAGCGGATCGAGAAGGAGGGCCCGTTCGTCGCGCACAGCACGCGGCACCTGTTCGACGCGCGCAGGCCGGGCCGCTGACGAACCGGACGGACCGGACGGACCGGACGGACCGGACGGACCGGAATGACCAGAAGGAACGGAACGGACCGGGAGGACTGGACGGACCGGAATGACCAGCAGCAACGGACGGACCAGCAGGACTGGACGGACCAGGAGGACTGGACGGACCGGGAAGACTGGACGGACCGGGAGGACCGGACGGACCGGACGGACCGGATGGACCGGACGGACCGGGCAGGCGGAGCGGCCCGTGCACTCGCGTCGGTTCCCGGTTTCCACATCGTTATAGGCCGCGGTTCACATCTGCCCCAGCGGTCACGTAAGTTCAGACCAACGCAATTCGCGCCAGCAAAGCCGCGCGGGTGGGTACCGCGCAGTGGAGGGGGCTGCGCGGTTCCGTCGGTCCCGGTGGCCGCACTGCGGTCGCGGAACGGAACCGTCAAGTCCACCGTTCGCCCACCGGGTCGCCCGTCGGAGGGACCCCCGACAACACGCCGACGTGTCCTCAAGATGGCGTAAACGCTCCGGTTCCCTTCGTATCCGACCGGATTTTCCCGGGATTCCGCTGTGAACAGGCCATGAGGGCTGTGTGAATCGGCCATTCCGCGCTCAGCGGGGCGTCGCCGGATGATTCCGGAGAGTAGTTGTGGCACGGCGATGCACCCACCATCCCTTACGAAGGGTTATGGTGGAAACCCCCCCTCGGGCCGGTCCGTCTCCCCCCCACGGACCGGCCCGTTTTTCATCGGGAACTTCGCGTCACCGCAGCGGCGTCCTCCCTCACGAGGCGAGGGGCCACCGTGCGACGGACCCCGGCGGCCCGTACGCGGCCCGGCTCCACGCCCCGCCTGCCCCCAAACCCCGGGATCACGGCCGAGGCCGTACCGGGGGTAGGCTCAGCAACCCCGCCATCCACATCCCCGCGCCAACCCCCGGAGGGCCACGTGAACCTGCGCGACAAGCTGCGCAGCCTGCTCGTCAGGCTCTACGCGCGCCGGGTGGAAGGCCACCTGGACCACGCTCAGGTGCCCAAGCACATCGGCGTCATCATGGACGGCAACCGCCGCTGGGCGAAGGCGAGCGGCTCCACCACCGTGCACGGCCACCGCGCGGGCGCCGACAAGATCGAGGAGTTCCTCGGCTGGTGCACCGAGACCGACGTCGAGGTCGTCACCCTGTGGCTGCTGTCCACGGACAACTTCGACCGTCCGCAGGACGAGCTCGTCCCCCTGCTCGGCATCATCGAGGACGTCGTGCGCACCCTCGCCGCGGACGGCCGCTGGCGCGTGCACCACGTGGGCACCATGGACCTGCTCCCGCCGGGCATGCAGGCCACCCTCAAGGAGGCCGAGGAGGCCACCGCCCACGTCGACGGGATACTGGTCAACGTCGCCATCGGCTACGGCGGGCGCCAGGAGATCGCCGACGCCGTGCGCTCCATGCTGCTGGACGCCCACGACAAGGGCGTCTCGATGGACGACCTCGCCGAGTCCGTCGACATCGACATGATCGGCCGTCACCTGTACACCGGGGACCAGCCCGACCCGGACCTCGTCATCCGCACCAGCGGCGAGCAGCGGCTGTCCGGTTTCATGCTCTGGCAGACCGCGCACTCCGAGTACTACTTCTGCGAGGTCTTCTGGCCGGCCTTCCGCAAGGTCGACTTCCTGCGCGCCCTGCGCGACTACGCCGCACGTCACCGCCGTTACGGCGGCTGACGGCAACCGAGGCACGCCCGACGCCCCGCCGGCACCACGCCGGCGGGGCGTTCCGTATACCCCGGTCGCAGGGGGTGTAACGAGGAGTTCACCGGTGTGCCGTTGGCCGCTTTTGCATGGCGGTGCATGTTCGAGGGCATAAGCCAAGCAGGTCGACACCCGAACCACGGGCGTCGGATCTCAGCGGGCGGCACGGGGCCGTCCGCCCGGGAGGCCCTTTGCACCAGCCCGACCGTGCGGTCCCCGCACGGAAGCAGCCGCGGAGGGCCGGTTCTCGGCCCGCCGAACGCGGGGGCCATGAACCGGCCGTGCTACCCCCACCCTCCCGGCCCGGCTTCCACTTCGTCGCTCCCCGACCTCATCCGAGGGGGTACGTCCTTCCGTGGTGACCAGCACAAAGCGCCACAAGCCCGACCGGCGCACCTATGTTCTCGACACCAGCGTCCTGCTGGCCGACCCGAACGCCCTGACCCGTTTCGACGAGCACGAGGTCGTGCTCCCCATCGTCGTGGTCACGGAGCTGGAGGCCAAGCGGCACCATCCGGAACTCGGCTACTTCGCCCGCCAGGCGCTGCGCCTGCTGGACGACTACCGGGTGAAGCACGGCCGCCTGGACGCGCCCATCCCGATCGGGGAGCTGGGCGGAACCGTCCGTGTCGAGCTCAACCACTCGGACCCCAGTGTGCTGCCCACCGGCTACCGCCTGGGGGACAACGACTCGCGCATTCTCGCGGTGGCCCGCAACCTGCAGGCCGAGGGGTTCGACGTCACCGTCGTCTCGAAGGACCTGCCGCTGCGCATCAAGGCCTCCTCCGTCGGCCTGCTCGCCGAGGAGTACCGGGCCGAACTCGCCATCACGGAGAACTCCGGGTGGACCGGGATGAGCGAACTGACGCTCTCCGGCGAGCAGGTGGACATCCTCTTCGAGGAAGGCCACGTGTACGTCCCGGAGGCCGCCGACCTGCCCGTGCACACCGGTCTGACCATCCAGTCCGAGCGCGGCAAGGCCCTGGGCCGCATCACCGCCGAGGGCAACGTCCGCCTGGTGCGCGGCGACCGGGAGGCGTTCGGCATCAAGGGCCGCAGCGCCGAGCAGCGCATCGCCCTCGACCTGCTGCTCGACCCGGAGGTCGGGATCGTGTCGATGGGCGGCCGGGCCGGCACCGGCAAGTCGGCGCTGGCGCTGTGCGCGGGCCTGGAGGCGGTCCTGGAGCGCCGCCAGCACCAGAAGGTCATGGTGTTCCGGCCGCTGTACGCGGTCGGCGGGCAGGAGTTGGGCTATCTGCCGGGCACCGAGGCGGAGAAGATGAGCCCGTGGGCGCAGGCCGTCTTCGACACGCTGTCGGCGGTCACCAGCCGCGAGGTCATCGAGGAGGTCACCGCGCGCGGGATGCTCGAGGTGCTGCCGCTCACCCACATCCGCGGCCGCTCGCTGCACGACGCGTACGTGATCGTGGACGAGGCCCAGTCGCTGGAGCGGAACGTCCTGCTGACCGTTCTGTCCCGCATCGGCGCCAATTCGCGGGTCGTGCTGACCCATGACGTGGCACAGCGGGACAATCTGCGCGTCGGACGCTACGACGGCGTGGTCGCCGTCGTGGAGAAGCTGAAGGGTCACCCGCTCTTCGCGCACGTCACGCTGACCCGGTCCGAGAGGTCCCAGATCGCCGCCCTTGTGACCGAAATGCTCGAAGAGGGTCATATCTGAGGCGACCTCGGAGGGTGCGTCCAAGGCCATACCGGGACAAGTATGTGCGCCGTCCGGCAAAGGCATCAGAGCCTAGCCGGGCGGCGCGGCCGTGTGTGGCGGTTTCCTGAAATCCACAGGGCCAAACGGGATGTGAGCTTTCACACGCAACTCGGAATTGCGGCCCGGCGTCGGGTTACGGCAGAGTCTCAGTCCTGTCAGGCCCCGCATACGACACAGCTGTACCGCCAGCGGTACGGCGCCCCAGGCACCACCAACTCCATAGAGTTCGTCGTATGCCGCCCGAGCACCATGCGGCGCTCCCTTCGGGGGAGTTGCCCACCGGGCCCGTGCCTCCCGTGACCCCGCAGTTGGGAGGCCAGTGTCAGGGGCACGATTGCGTCCGCCAGGGTCACCGAAGCGGGCGATGCTGGAAGGAAACCGTGTGAGCCGGATTTCGGTCCGGGGATTCGCAGTGGCCTCGGCCACCGCGGTCACCGCCGTCGGAAGCGTCGTCGGAGTTGCCTCGGGCAGCGTCGCGCAGAACAACGACGCCGAGCCGACGGCCGCCGACACCACGCTCCTCGCGGACATACCCGCGGGTCAGCAGGCCCAGGTGCAGTCCGCGACGCTGACGCAGCAGGCCGACGCCCAGGCCATCGCCGCGGACACGAGCGCCAAGAGGGATGCCGAGGCAGCCGCCCGCAAGGCAGCCGCCGAGACCGCGATCGCCAAGAAGGCCGCGGCCGAGAAGGCGGCCAAGGAAGCCAAGGAGCGCGCCGAGGCCAAGGCCGCGGCCAGCCGCGACTCCGCCCGCGACTCCTCCAGCTTCCCGGTCCAGAGCAGCTACACCGTCGCGCAGATCCAGGCGATGGCGCGCCAGATGGTCGCCGGCGGCCAGTTCCAGTGCTTCAGCAACATCGTGGACCACGAGTCCAGCTGGAACTACCGCGCCGTGAACGCCTCTTCCGGTGCCTACGGCCTCTTCCAGGCCCTGCCGGGGTCCAAGATGGCCTCTGCCGGCGCCGACTGGCAGACCAACCCGGCCACGCAGATCAAGTGGGGCCTCAACTACATGAACAGCCGCTACGGCAGCCCGTGCCAGGCCTGGTCCTTCTGGCAGGCCAACCACTGGTACTAGGCCGCCCGGCCCGCTCAACCCCGCGCAGCCCCTCCCCGTCCTTAGGGGAGGGGCTTTCGCCCTGTACGGTCGTAGTCGACGACTCCAGGGGGGAGTGGTGGCGGACACCCGGGGACGCGGGGGAAGAGGACGGATCATGTCGCGAGTGCCAGGGTGGCTCGGCAGGCTCGGGGCCGGCCTCACCGAGATGAGCGAGCGTCTGGACAAGCGCCGCGCCGAGGTGGAGAGCGAGGACACCCCGCCCGAACCTTCCGTCCCTTCCGGCCCTTCCGGCACCGAAGACCGGGCGGACGCCCCGCCGCCGCCCGTTCGCCGGTCCGCGCCGCCGGCCGGACCCCGCCCGGACCCCGCCCAGGCGGTGCCCTGGGGGGTGCGGGTCGCGGCCGAGGCGGGCTGGCGGCTGCTCGTCCTCGCCGGCACCCTCTGGGTGCTGATGCGGATCATCAGCGCGATCCAGCTGGTGGTCTTCGCCTTCGTCATCGCCCTGCTGGTGACCGCGCTGCTGCAGCCGACGGTCGCCCGGCTCACCCGGCGGGGGGTGCCCCGCGGACCGGCCACGGCGCTCACCGCCATCAGCGGCTTCGTCGTCATCGGGCTGATGGGCTGGTTCGTGACCTGGCAGGTCATGGAGAACATCGACACGCTCTCCAACCAGATCCAGTCCGGCATCGACGACCTGCGCAACTGGCTGCTGAAGAGCCCCTTCCACGTCACCGACAAGCAGATCAACCAGATCGCCAAGAACCTGCGCGAGGCGATCGGCGCCAACGCCGACCAGATCACGTCCGCGGGCCTGGAAGGGGTCCAGGTCATCGTCGAGGCCCTCACCGGCATCCTGCTGGTGTTCTTCTCGACGCTGTTCCTGCTCTACGACGGCGAGCGGATCTGGCAGTGGTTCCTGAAGCTGGTGCCCTCCGCGGCCCGTCCGGGCGTGGCCGGCGCCGGCCCGCGCGCCTGGCGCACCCTGACCGCCTACGTGCGCGGCACGGTCCTGGTCGCCCTCATCGACGCCATCTTCATCGGCATCGGCATCTACTTCCTGGACGTGCCGATGGCCGTCCCGCTGGCCGTCTTCATCTTCCTGTTCTCCTTCATCCCGCTGGTCGGCGCGGTCGCCTCCGGCGCGCTCGCGGTGATCGTGGCGCTGGTGACCCAGGGCGTCTTCACGGCCGTGATGACCCTGGCGGTCGTCCTCGCGGTGCAGCAGATCGAGGGCCATGTGCTGCAGCCGTTCATCCTCGGCCGCGCGGTGCGCGTGCATCCGCTGGCGGTCGTGCTGACCGTGGCGGCCGGCGGCATGGTGGCCGGCATCGGCGGCGCGGTGGTGGCCGTACCGCTGGTGGCGGTGACGAACACGGTGGTCGGCTATCTGCGGCAGTACTCGCTGGAGATGCAGGACCGGCAGGCCGCCCCGGAGCCCGCGGACGAGCCGCCCGGGGAGGATCCCGGGGAGAACGCGGAGGACCCCGCCCACCAGGGGTGAGCGGGGTCCTCGGGGCACGGCCTACTCGGCCAGCACGGCCTCCGCGTCGAGGGTGACGCCGACCGCCTGGACCACCGAGGCGATCTTGAACGCCTCCTGGATGACCTCGCGCTCCACGCCGGCCTTGCGCAGCACCTGCTCGTGCGAGTCCAGGCACATGCCGCAGCCGTTGATCGCGGAGACCGCGAACGACCAGAGCTCGAAGTCGACCTTCTCCACACCGGGGTTGCCGATGACGTTCATCCGCAGACCCGCGCGCAGCGTGCCGTACTCGTGGTCGGACAGCAGGTGGCGGGTGCGGTAGAAGACGTTGTTCATCGCCATGACGGCCGCGGCCGACTTGGCGGCCTGGTACGCCTCCGGCGAGAGGTTCGCCTTCGCCTCGGGCTCCAGCTCACGCAGCACGATCGGGGAGCGGGAGGCGATGGCGGTCGCCAGCACCGTGCCCCACAGCTGCTGCGCCGGAAGGGCGGAGTTGCCGATGACCGAGCCCAGGTTGAGCTTCAGGTCCTTGGCGTAGTCCGGGACGCGGGCCTTCAGCGAGTCGAGCGACATGGGTCACTCACCGGCCAGCAGCGCGACCGGGTCCAGGGTCTCGTCGCCCTTGGTCCAGTTGCACGGGCACAGCTCGTCGGTCTGCAGGGCGTCCAGGACCCGCAGGACCTCCTTGGGGTTACGGCCCACGGAGCCGGCGGTGACCATGGTGAACTGGATCTCGCGGTTCGGGTCGACGATGAAGACGGCGCGCTGCGCGAAGCCGTCCTCGCCCTCGATGCCGAGGTCGCGCATCAGCTCGTGCTTGGAGTCGGCCATCATCGGGAACGGCAGGTCGGTCAGGTCCGGGTGGTCCTTGCGCCAGGCGTGGTGGACGAACTCGGAGTCACCGGAGAAGCCGAGGATCTGGGCGTCGCGGTCGGCGAACTCGTCGTTCAGCTTCCCGAACGCGGCGATCTCGGTCGGGCAGACGAAGGTGAAGTCCTTCGGCCATGCGAACACGACGAGCCACTTGCCCTCGTAGGACTTGTGGTGGATCTGCTCGAACTCCTTGCCCTTCTCCAGCGAGACGCAGGCGGTCAGTTCGAACTCGGGGAACTTGTCACCGACAGTGAGCACACGCACTCCTTGCAGCGAGGAGACGCCCCTTTTGAGCGCGTCTCCCATGGGTTGGACTTCGGTGATGTTGGCACGGCATGCATTGATTAGGGAAATAGCTACACTTGGCCGCGTTGATTGGAGGTAGTTATCAGTGACTGTGGGTAACGGCAAGCGGAGGCAGTCGAGCCTGTCCCAGCTGCGAGCGTTCGCCGCCGTGGCCGAGCATCTGCACTTCCGGGACGCGGCGGCCGCCATCGGGATGAGCCAGCCCGCCCTGTCCGGCGCGGTCTCGGCGCTGGAGGAGACCCTCGGCGTGACCCTCCTCGAGCGTACGACGCGCAAAGTGCTGCTCTCGCCCGCGGGCGAGCGGCTGGCGGTGCGGGCGAAGGCGGTGCTGGACGAGGTCGGCGCGCTGCTGGAGGAGGCCGAGGCGGTCCGGGCGCCGTTCACGGGGGTGCTGCGCCTCGGGGTGATCCCGACCGTGGCGCCGTATCTGCTGCCGGCCGTGCTGCGGCTCGTCCACGAGCGCTACCCGCACCTGGACCTGGAGGTGCATGAGGAGCAGACCGCCAGCCTGCTCGACGGCCTCCACTCCGGCCGCCTGGACCTGCTGCTGCTCGCGGTGCCGCTCGGCGTCCCAGGAGTCGTCGAACTCCCCCTGTTCGACGAGGACTTCGTGCTGGTCACCCCGCTCGACCACTGGCTCGGCGGCCGCGAGGGCATCCCGCGCGAGGCGCTGAAGGAGCTCGACCTGCTGCTCCTCGACGAGGGCCACTGCCTGCGCGACCAGGCCCTCGACATCTGCCGCGAGGCCGGCCTGGGATTCAAGGGGGCGGGGCGAAGCCCCTCCGTTGAGGGTGGTGGTGGGCGACGGGCGGGCGCCCCGGTCACCACCACGGCCGCCGGCCTGTCCACGCTGGTGCAGCTGGTGGCCGGCGGCCTCGGCTGCACCCTGCTCCCTCGCACCGCGCTGAAGCTGGAGACCACCCGCAGCAGCCAGTTGCTCACCGGCTACTTCGCCGACCCGGCACCGAGCCGTCGCGTGGCCTTCGCCATGCGCACCGGCGCGGCGCGCTCCGCCGAGTACGAGGAACTGGCAACGGCCCTGCGCGAGGCCCTCGGCACACTGCCGGTGCGCGTGGTGAACGCCGCGGGTTAGCACCCAGGGCGGGCAACTGGGCGCGCTCGGCTCGGGCCTGTCGCGACCGCGGCGGCCGTGGCCGTCCCGGCTGGGCCACGGTGGGTCCCGGTGGGTCCCGGTGAGGGAGGCGCAGGGCGGACCGCACCGGACGCGGCCCCGCGCCCGAAGGGGCGGCGCGGGGCTGCGGGGAGGACGGCCGCGGGTCGTGGCGCAGCCGCCGTCCCCCGGGTGCGGCGGCTGTGCCGGCTACTCCGTGCGCAGGCCGTCCGGGCGCATCAGGCGGAGCAGGGGCGGCAGGCTGAGCAGGGTGACCGTGAGGACCACCACCGCTCCGGCACCGGCCATGGTCAGCACGCTCGGCCAGTCCACGCCCACCGTCGCCCCGACCATCTTCAGCAGCACCACGCCCAGCGTCAGTCCCACGGCCGAGGCGAGCAGCAGGCCCAGCGCGATCGGGATCGCCGTCTGCCACAGCACCGACAGGCTCAGGGTGCGCCGCCGGGTGCCGAAGGCGACCAGCGACGACAGCAGCTTCCGCCGCTCGCGCAACTGCTCCAGCTGGGACACCAGCAGGCTCGCGCCGATCAGCGCCAGCACGCAGACCGCGCCGACGAACAGGCCCGTGCGGATCGAGGTGAACTTCGTCGACTCCTCGGTGGCCGACCACACGATCGGGTCCGCCAACGGGTCGATCCGCGCGGCGGTGTTGCGGACGTACTCCTGCACGTCCGGCACCGACTCGTCGAGCGTGAGGTACACCGCGCCGTTCAGCAGGCCGCTCATCCGGTCGGGCACGGCCGCCGGCGTCAGCAGCACGCCGCTGTCCTTCGTCCCGTTCGGGTTGGTGATCGCGCGGGCCGGCCGGAGGCCGCCCGGCACGGTCCACGGCAGGTCCCGGCCGCGTCCCGTGCCGCTGGTGGCGTCGACGTGGAGCGTGCGGCCCGGCCGGACCAGCTTCGCCACGTCGGCGTCGTTGTCCCCGCCCCGCGCCAGGAACGCGTCCCCGTCCCGGCAGGTCGTCAGCCGGGCCACCTCCCGCAGCGAGGCGCAGGTGCCGACGGTGACCGTCGCCGTGGCGTTCGGGCCGCGCTTCCAGTCCCGGTCACCCAGCTCGGTGGTGGCCAGCGCGGTGGCCTTGCGCACCCCCTTGGTCGCGGCGAACCGGCCGGCGGCCGGCACGAACGGGACGCCCCGCCCCAGGTTGACCTGCATCTGCGCGCGGGTGACGTCCTTGCCGGTGCTCTTGGTGTAGTCGCCCTGGACGCCGGCGAAGAGCATCTGCAGCGCGATCGCCCCGGCCACCGCGACGGCGATGCCGTTCACCATGCGGGCCGCGGAGCCGCTGCTCAACTGCAGCCGCCGCACCGCGAGTTGCCAGGCCACCCCGCCGTGTCCGAGCCGGGCCACCACCGCCTCCACGATCCACGGCAGCAGCGCGGTCACGCCGACGAGCAGCAGCAGGACGCCGCCGATCACCAGGTACTGGTTGAAGTCCCCGTTCGACCGGCCCTGGCCGATCATCGGGGCGAGCATCGCGAGGCCGCCCAGCGGCAGCAGCAGCCGCCACCACAGCCGGCGGCGCGTGGGCCTGGCCGTGCGGACCACGCCCAGCGGCTCGATGACCACCCCGCGCAGGGCGAACAGCGTGACCAGCACCGCCGCCGTCGGCACGGCGACCGCGACCAGGGCGGCCAGCGCGGGCGTGGGGTCCAGGTAGCTGGGGAACACACTGATGTCCAGGATCTCCACCGAGCCCGCGAGCCGGCGCCCGAGCAGGAAGAACACCGTGCCGAAGACGAGGCCGACCAGTGATCCGGCGAGTGCCTCGCCCGCCGCGATCCGCCGGGTCATCCGGCTGTCGGAGCCCACCAGCCGCAGCGCGGCCAGCCTGCGGTCGCGCCGCTCGCCCCCGAACCGCACGGCCGTGGCGATGAACACGGCGACCGGCATCAGCAGCACCACGAAGACGACCAGCACCAGCAGGACCAGCACCGGGTCCATCCGCTCCGCCGGTCCCTGAGGCGACCCGAACCGGTTGATCCGGGCCGTCTGCCAGCCGTTGATGCGCGGGGCCAGGTTCTTCGCCCCGGCGTAGTAGGCGAGTTCGCGCGAGCCGATGAGCCCGGGTTCGCCGATCGTGCCGACGACGCGGTACGGCAGCCGTGCGCGCAGCAGCTTGCCGTCGGCCGAGCCGAGCAGTTCCTTCAGCGCCGGGGAGACCACCATGTCGCCCGGCGCCGGGTATCGCGTCAGGCCGGGTGCCAGCGGGGCGCGCGGCCCCTCCGGCTCCACCAGCCGGCCACGGACGTCCTTGCCCCGGTACGTCGTGTCCGCGTCGGAGATCACCAGGGTGTCGGCCGCCTTCGGCCGCTGCGGGCCGTAGGTGTGGTCCGCGCGGGCGTTGTCCCGGTCGTGCCGTACCGCCAGCGCGTTCGGGATCGCGGTGGTCAGCAGCAGCAGCGCCACGCCCAGCCCGACGCCGACCGCCGTCAGCAGCATCCGCACCCAGCCCTCGCGCCCGCCGGTGAAGGCGAACCGGACCCCCATGCCGAGGTCGCGGGACCACGAGGGTGCCGAGGGGGCGGCGCGCCGCGCCTCGGGCCCGGCGGTGGCGGGTGACGGGCGGGCACTCATACGGCGCGCTCCATGTCCCGGGACTTGCCGTCGCGTACGACGATCTCGCGGTCGGAGTAGGCGGCGACCCGGGCCTCGTGCGTGACGAGGACGACGGCCGCGTTGGTGGAGCGGGCCGCGTCGGTCAGCAGCTCCATCACGCGCTCGCCGTTGAGGGAGTCGAGCGCGCCGGTCGGCTCGTCGGCGAAGATCACCCGGGGTCCGGTGACCAGCGAGCGCGCCACCGCGACGCGCTGCCCCTGGCCGCCGGAGACCTCGCCGGGCCGCTTGCCCCGCAGGTCGTCCACCTCCAGGCGTTCCATCCAGGTGAGCGCCGCCTTCTCGGCCTGCCGGCGCGGCGTGCCGTTCAGCCGCAGCGGCAGCGCCACGTTCTCCACGCAGGTCAGCTCCGGCACGAGCTGGCCGAACTGGAAGACGAACCCGAACTCGGACCGCCGCAGGGCGCTGCGGGCGGCGTCGCTGAGACCGGCCAGTTCCCGGCCGTCGTAGGTGATGGAGCCGGAGTCGGGCGGCACGATGCCGGCGAGGCAGTGCAGCAGCGTCGACTTGCCGGACCCGGAGGGGCCCATCACGGCGACGACCTCGCCGGGGTGGATGGAGAAGTCGGCGCCGTCGAGCGCGACCGTGGGGCCGTAGGCCTTGCGCAGGTCCTCGGCGGCGAGCAGGGAGCCGGCGGGAGCGGTCACCGGGCCACCTCCGTGCGGAGTTTCTCCAGGCGTGCCGCGGTCAGCTCCAGCCAGCGCAGGTCGGCCTCCAGGTGGAACAGGGCGTGGTCGCAGATCAGCTGGTCCGCGAGGTCGCCCTTGCGCTTGCGGTCGGTCAGGATCCGCATGCTGCGCAGGTGCTCGGCGCGCTGGGTGTCGAGGACGACGGACGCGTCGCGGTGGGTGAGGAGCGCCAGGACGACCTTCGTGTAGAGGGTCGACTGGAGGTACTCCTCCGGCTTCTCCGGCGTGGCGAGCCAGCGCTCGACGTCGGTGACGCCCGCGTCGGTGATGGCGTAGCGCTTGCGGTCTGGGCCGCCGCCCGCCTCGATGGCGTCGACTTCCACGAGGCCGTGCTTCAGCAGCCGGGACATCGTGGAGTAGACCTGGCCGTAGTGCAGCGGCCGGTCGTGACCGAACTTCTCGTCGAAGGCCCGCTTGAGGTCGTAGCCGTGGCGCGGCCCGGACTCCAGGAGCCCCAGGAGGGTGTGACCGATGGACATGCTTCGCACTCTACACACGGTGTATACGCGGTATGTATACGCGGAGTGCGGGGATCATGGCCTGCTGTAGGGCGGCGCAGGTGGGGGCCGATTGTCACGGTTCTGATACAGGCGGACCACGCCCCGGCGCGGCCGGCGACCTGGGCCCATGGGCGGCCGGCCCGTCTCGGCGGACGGCTCGTCAGGGAGGGAGCCGATCCGTGTGCCGGCCGAGCGCGGCTCCCCGCCGACCCTGCGGGCCGGTGTCTCGCCCACCCGCCGACCGAGCCGCGGCGGCACCCGTTTGCCCTGCTGCGGCCGTCGCCGAGGGCCTTGGGGAGCCCGTCACCGGCGGAGCGTTCCCCGTGTCGGGCGCGGGCTGCGGGGCCCGCTCGCCGCAGCGCCCTTTCCGGCGGCCGACGCAACCCCCGGGCCGTCAGAACCGTCGGTTCCGTTGGGGCAGGTGCTGATTCTCACGTCCATAAAAGACCGGATCGGACGCCCTTTGTCATATAGACGGGTGTTAGTTTTCGGAGCTGACCCCGAGACGGAAGCGAGCGTAGGGACCGATGGGACGAGCGGACGAGAGACGAGCGCGACAGCGCGGTGGCCACCGCGCCGCCCCGGGGCGCCGCCGATCCGCACCCACGGCGGACGCCAAGCGGCCCCTCATACGCCGGATCTTCACCTGGAAGAAGGTGCTCGGCACGTTCTTCGGGGCCTGCCTGCTGGGGATCGCGGCCTTCATCGGGCTGTACATGTACGTCGACATCCCCGCGGGCAACGCCGACGCCCAGTTGCAGAGCAACATCTACAAGTACAGCGACGGCACGATGCTCGCCCGCACCGGAACCCTCAACCGCGAGAGCGTCGACCTCACCGAAGTCCCCAAGGACGTCCAGCGCACCTTCGTCGCCGCCGAGAACAAGACCTTCTACCACGACTCCGGCGTCGACCTGAGGGGCACCGCCCGCGGTCTGCTCAACACCGTCAGGGGGCGCGGCACGCAGGGCGGTTCGACGATCACCCAGCAGTACGTCAAGAACTACTACCTCGACCAGAACCAGACCGTCTCGCGCAAGCTCAAGGAACTGGTCATCTCGCTGAAGCTGGACCGTCAGAAGTCCAAGGACTACATCCTCGCGGGCTACATCAACACCAGCTACTACGGACGCGGCGCCTACGGCATCCAGGCCGCGGCCCAGGCGTACTACCGCAAGGACGCCAAGGACCTCACGGTCGAGCAGGGCGCCTACCTCGCCGCGCTGCTGCAGGCGCCGAACCAGTACGACTGGGCCATCGCGAGCGACACCGGCAAGAAGCTGGCCGTCGCCCGCTGGAACTACGTCCTGGACAACATGGTCAAGCAGCACTGGCTCGACGCGGGCAAGCGCCAGTCCCTGCAGTTCCCGAAGCCGAAGGCACCCAAGACGGCCCCCGGCATGAAGGGGCAGACCGGCTATCTGGTGGACGCGGCCAACGCGACACTGGAGAAGCGGCTGGTCGCCGAGGGTCAGGCCGCGACCCTCGGTGACGCCGAGGCGCTGGTGCGCAAGGGCGGCTGGACCATCACGCTCAACGTCGACCGCACGAAGCAGAAGGAGCTGGAGCAGGCCGTCAAGGACCAGCTGACCAGCAAGCTGAACGCGAAGAAGCGCCGCGTCGACGCCAACGTCCAGCCCGGCGCCGTGTCCGTCGACCCCAGGACGGGCAAGGTCCTCGCCATGTACGGCGGTGAGGACTACTTCAAGCACTACACCAACAACGCGACCCGCCACGACTACCAGCCGGCCTCCACCTTCAAGCCGGTGATCCTCGCCGCCGCGCTCAACAGCGGCGCGACCACGCAGAACGGCAAGCCGATCACCGCGAACACGCTCTACGACGGCACCAGCCGCCGCCAGGTCGTGGACCACGGCACCAAGGTCGGCTTCGCCCCGCCGAACGAGGACGACGTGAGCTACGGGCCGATCACCGTCCAGAAGGCCATGAACCAGTCCGTCAACTCCGTCTTCGCGCAGATGGGCGTGGACGTCGGGATGCAGAAGGTCATGGACACGGCCAAGCAGCTCGGCATGGACACCGAGGGCATGCAGGCCGTGCCCGCCCAGACGCTGGGTTCCATGGGCGCGAGCCCGCTGGAGATGGCGGGCATCTACGCGACGCTCGACAACCACGGCAAGAAGGTCACCCCGGCGATCATCAAGTCGGCCGAGCACAAGGACCGCAGCGTCCACTTCCCCAACCCGGTGGGCGACCAGGTGATCAGCCGCCAGGCCGCCGACACGGTCACCTCCGTCCTCACCGGCGTGGTCGACGACGGCACGGCCCACCAGTCGGTGGCCGCCAACCCGCAGCGCGACGGACAGCAGGTCGCCGGCAAGACGGGTACGTCCGACAACAACAAGTCGGCCTGGTTCACCGGCTACACGCCGCGCCTGGTCACCTCGGTCGGCCTGTTCGGCGAGGACGCCAAGACCCACGCCCAGGTTCCGCTCAAGGGCGCCACGGGCCTCATCACCACGGGCGGCGGCCGCATCAACGGCGGGGGCTACCCGGCGCAGATCTGGGCCACCTACACCTTCGGGGCGATGGGCAGCGTCAGCAAGTTCGACCTGGACACCACGCAGGGCGCGGCCGTCCAGCCGAGTGAGACGCCGTCGCTCTCCCAGAGCCCGTCCGACACGCCGTCGCAGACGCCGACCAGCAAGGCGCCGACGTCCCAGCCGCCGAGCCGGACGCCCACGCAGACGCCGACCCAGACCCCGACGCAGACGCCCACGCAGACCCCGACGCAGACGCCCACGCAGACGCCGACGGGCGGCATCACCCCGCAGAATCCGCTCGACCCGCGCGGCCAGTAGCGCGACAGACGCCGAGGGCGCCCGGCACATCGCCGGGCGCCCTCGGCGCATCCACGGGGTGATCACCCCCGGTTCAGCTCGAACCACACCACCTTGCCGGTGCTCAGCCGGGTCGCACCCCAGCGCCGGGCCAGCCTGTTGACCAGGTACAGGCCGCGCCCGCCCTCGTCCGTGGCCCGGGCCTGGCGCAGGCGCGGCAGTTGCGGCACGTCGTCACCGACCTCGCAGCGCAGCACGTGCGTGCGCAGCAGCCGCAGGGTCACCGGCCGGGACGCGTACCGTACGGCGTTCGTCACGACCTCGCTGACCAGCAGCTCCACCGAGTCCGTCAGCTCCTCCAGGTCCCAGCGGGCCAGCGCCCGCCGGGCCAGCCGGCGGGCCTGGCCAGGAGCGGAGTCCTCCGGCTCCAGCGTCCAGTAGGCGACATCGCTCGGTGCGATCCCGTCGAAGCGGGCCGCCAGCAGCGCGATGTCGTCGTCCCGGTCGCCGGGGCCGAGCATGTCCAGGACCTCGTCGCACAGCGCCTCCAGGGGCGGCGGATGGTCCGGGCCGGTCAACTGCGCGGTGGCGGCGAGCCGTTCGCGCAGCTGCTCTATGCCGGTCCACACGTCCCGCAGCCGGGACTCCACCAGGCCGTCCGTGTACAGCAGCAGCGTGGCCCCGGCGGGCGCGTCCAGCTCGACCGCCTCGAAGTCCACCCCGCCGACACCGATCGGCGCGCCCGGCGGCACCCGGAGTACCTCCGCCCGGCCGCCCAGGTGCAGCAGCACGGGCGGCGGATGGCCCGCGTTGGCGATCGTGATCCGGTGCGTGACCGGGTCGTAGACGGCGTACAGGCAGGTCGCCATCCGGTCGGTGCCCAGGCGCTGCGCCTGCTCGTCCAGGTGGTGCAGCACCTCCTGCGGAGGCAGGTCGAGCCCGGCCAGGGTCTGCGCGGTGGTGCGCAGCTGGCCCATGATCGCCGCCGAGGTCATGGAGTGGCCCATGACGTCGCCGACCACCAGCGCGACCCGGCTGCCGGGCAGCGGGATCGCGTCGTACCAGTCGCCGCCGACCCGCGCGGTCTCCGCGGCCGGCAGGTAGCGGCTGGCCAGGCGGACTCCGGTCGGGCGGGGCAGGGTCTCGGGCAGCATGGTGCGCTGCAGCTCGTCGGCGATGTAGGCCTCCCGGCCGTACAGCACCGCCTTGTCGATGCCGAGCGCGCTGTGCGTGGCCAGCTGCGCGGCCACCAGCAGGTCGTCCGCCTCGAACGCCGGACGCTCCGGGCGGCGCAGGAACAGGGCCGCGCCGATCACCCGGCGCCGGCCGCGCAGCGGCGCGAGGATCGCGTGCTGCCCGGAGGGCACGAGCGCCTCGGCGCACGCGCCGAGCAGCTCGGGCAGCGCGGAGCGGGCGGCGGGCGCGTCCGCGAACACCGGCCGCACCCCGCGCAGCACCTCGTTCAGCGCGCCGCCGGGCCGCACCTCGCACAGCTCGGTCGTCTGCGACGACAGCTCCGCCAGCACGCTCTGCTCCGGCTCCGGCTCGAAGGCCGGCGGCAGCAGCACCCCCTCGGTGTCCCGCTCCTCCGGGATCCGGTCGGTGCGGCGCAGCCGCAGCACCACCGGACCGGTGGGCCGCTCGTCGCCGACCGGCAGCGGATCGCGCAGATAGACCAGGATGGCGTCCGAGAACGTCGGCACGGTGGCCCGGCACAGACCCATCACGATCTCGTCCAGGTCCAGGCCGCGGGCGATCCGCCGGGTGGCCGCGCCCACGAACCGCAGCCGGTCCCCGTCGCGCCGCATCGGCATCGGCCGCCCCGGCGGCAGTCCCCGCCCGGTACGGCGGTCCTTTCCGCCCGGGGCCCGCTCCTGCTCGGCACCGGGCTGCGGGGGGATGGCCTCCGGCGCGGGGCGCGGGCGATGGGCGGCGCCGGGTTCGGCGATGGGCTGGGAGTGCTCGGGACCGTTGACTGGGGGCTCCTTCCCCTTGCCGTCCTTTCCCCTGCCGCGGGGCGTGGCCGTGCCCGCCCGGGCGGGCGTCCCGTCGGCCCGCGTCTGCACGGGTAAGGCCGGTGTGCCGGGTGACGTCGGGGTACGCACGAGTGCCCCGCGGCCCTCCGCGGGGTCGGCGCCCGGCTGGGGGCGCTCGAAGGAGGTGGGCTGCTCCGTCACGCGTGTCGCATCCATCCGTCCGGGGCTGCGCGTTCGGCGCGCAGTGGGTCCCGCAGAAGTCCCGATACCCGCAATGCGTGCCCCAGGAACGGATTCTCCGCGTGGTCAGAGGTTGCTCCTGTGCCACCGGCGTGGCCTGTGCGGCCGGCGGTGCCGCCCTGATACCCCTCGTTCACGTTCTGGCCGCCCCTCGGTGACGATCGGTCAAGCCCGGCGCAAGCCCCGGTAGTTGTCGCTTCTCAACGCCCTTGCGGAGGACGATCCTACGTTTCTTGCCCGGGGGCGCATCAAGGGTCTCATGAGGACACGTGCGCGGGCGTACGGTCCCAGTCCTCGGGGAGTGACGGTACCGCCCAGGACGGATCCGGGCGCCAGTGCTGCCAGCCGTCCGTGAACGGCGGTCCCCAGGCGCGGATCACGTCCACCGCGGCCCGCCCCGCCGCCCGGACCCGCTCGGCGGTCGAGGCGTCCATCAGCCCGTCCCGCTGGGCCTGCGCGAACTCGTCCTCGTCCCGCCAGTGCCAACTGCGGTCGGGGTGCACGGAGATGTCCAGGAAGTGGTCCTCGGAGTCCACCCCGCCCGTCCAGCGGACCAGCGGCTCCTCCAGGTTGACGTACCAGTTCTTGAACCGCCAGCCCGGTTCCCAGAACAGCCACACCGACCAGGGCCGGCCGGGCTGGGCCAGCTTCAGCACGCCGGTGCCGAACCAGCGGTCCCGCCGCACCGTGCGCGGCTTGGTGTACCGGGACTCCAGCGGCTCCAGATGCACCGGCGTGCCGTCGGCCAGGACCGGCCGCACGCACTCGGTGCCGGGCGCCAGCCACACCGCGAGCAGGTCGGCGTCGTCGCGTACGACGGTGACGGGCCGCACGATGTGGAAGCGCTCGCCGGCGTTCTCCCGGTAGCGCCACAGGATCCGGGTGCCCGGCGCCCAGTACGTCGCAGGTCCCGCCGCCACCCGTCCCACCGCTCCGTCGTCCGTCATGCACAGATATTAGGTGCCGCGGGCACACGATGCTGCGGCGCCCGTCACGGTCGGGGAGCGGTGGCCGGAAACGTTCACCCGCCGTTACGGGTGCGTCATCCGCAGGACGTCGAGCGCCTCGTCGAGCTGCTCCAGGGTCAGGTCGCCGCGCTCGACGTACCCGCTCTCCAGCACGACCTGGCGGATCGTCTTGCGTTCCGCGAGGGACCTCTTGGCGACCTTCGCGGCCTCCTCGTACCCGATGTACTTGTTCAGCGGGGTCACCACGGACGGCGACGACTCGGCGTACTCGCGGGCGCGTTCGCGGTCGGCGGTGATGCCGTCGACGGTCCGGTCGGCGAGCAGCCGCGAGACGTTGGCGAGCAGCCGGATCGATTCCAGGACGTTCTTCGCGATGACCGGGAGCATGACGTTCAGCTCGAAGTTCCCGGCGGCGCCGGCGGTCGCGATGGTGGCGTCGTTCCCGATCACCTGGGCGGCGACCATCAGCACGGCCTCGGGCACGACCGGGTTGACCTTCCCCGGCATGATGGACGACCCCGGCTGCAGATCCGGCAGCCGGATCTCGGCGAGCCCGGTGCGCGGCCCCGAGGACATCCACCGCAGGTCGTTGGCGATCTTCGTCAGTCCGACCGCGATGGTCCTGAGCTGCCCGCTGGTCTCCACGATCCCGTCCCGGGCGCCCTGCGCCTCGAAGTGGTCGCGGGCCTCGGTGAGCGGCAGCCCCGTGACCCGGCCGACCTCCTCGATGACGGCGGCGGAGAAGCCGGGCGGCGTGTTGATCCCGGTCCCGACCGCGGTGCCGCCGAGCGGCAGTTCGGCCAGCCGGGGCAGCGAGGCGCGCAGCCGCTCGACCCCGTACCGCACCTGGGCCGCGTATCCGCCGAACTCCTGCCCGAGCGTCACCGGCGTCGCGTCCATCAGGTGCGTCCGCCCGGACTTGACGACGTCGGCGAACTCCTCGGACTTGCGCTGCAACGAGGAGGCGAGATGTTCCAGCGCCGGGATCAGGTCGTGCGTGACCGCGGCCGTGGCGGCGATGTGGATCGAGGACGGGAAGACGTCGTTGGACGACTGCGAGGCGTTGACGTGGTCGTTCGGGTGCACGTCCCGGCCGAGCCGCTCACTGGCGAGGGTGGCGACCACCTCGTTGGTGTTCATGTTGGACGACGTCCCCGAACCCGTCTGGAACACGTCCACCGGGAAGTGCTCGTCCCACATGCCCTCGGCGACCTCCCCGGCCGCCTCCTGGATCGCCTGCGCGACGTCCTTGTCCAGCACCCCGAGTTCGGCGTTGACCTTCGCCGCGGCCGCCTTGATCCGGGCGAGCGCCTCGATGTGCGCGCGCTCCAGGCGCCGGCCGGAGACGGGGAAGTTCTCGACGGCGCGCTGTGTCTGCGCCCGCCACTTGGCGTGGGTCGGGACCCGGACCTCGCCCATGGAGTCGTGCTCGATGCGGTATTCGCTCATGCCGGGTACAGCGGTCCGGGCGGTGCGGATGTTCCGCCGGCTGCGCCGTCCGGGGGCCAGACCGCGGCCTGCTGCATTGGCCCCACTCACGTCACCGGGTCGGGGGACCGGGCCGTCGGCCGCCGGGCGGGACGCGCCGGATGAGGTGATGATCGGCCCAAGGTGACATGGCGACTCCGGACCGTCACCACGGCCCGCAGGAGGACGGATCGATGAACATAACTGTGAAGCGCATGCTCGGCACCGGCACGGCGGTGGTCATGGGCGCGGCAGTACTGCTCGGCGCGGGCGCCGGCACCGCCGGCGCCGACGGCGACAGCCACCGAGGGCACTGCGACCGCGGCGAACGGGGCATGTGGACCGGCAGGCCCGGCACCGACGTGATCGCCCGTCGCTGCGGCACTCTGCCGGACGACCGGCGCAGCTGGGCCAGGGTCGAGATCGACACCCTGGAGGAGACCTACTACAAGACGGAGTATCTGGACGGCGGGGTCGACCGGAAGGCGACCGTGCACGACGCCACCGTCCGGTGCATGGGTTACCTCCCCCAGGGCGACTCGGTGCACTGGTTCGGCTGCGTGCCCGACTGACCCGCACCGGTGCCCGGGGACGCGGTCGCCGCGCCCCCGGGCACCGGGAGGGTCTCGCCGTCCGCCGGCAGGCCCGGTCCGGGACCCCGCGGGTCCCGGCCGGCCCTACGCCAGGCCCGGGCCCCGGACCGGAATCGACGTGAACGTCGGCTGCGGGGCCGGGTCCTGGAAGAAGTCGTTGCCCTTGTCGTCGACGACGACGAACGCCGGGAAGTCCTCGACCTCGATCTTCCAGACGGCCTCCATGCCCAGCTCCTCGTACTCCAGGACCTCGACCTTCTTGATGCAGTCCTGGGCGAGACGGGCGGCCGGGCCGCCGATGGAGCCGAGGTAGAAGCCGCCGTGCGCCGCGCACGCGTCCGTGACCTGCTTGCTGCGGTTGCCCTTGGCGAGCATCACCTTGGAGCCGCCCGCCGCCTGGAACTGCTCCACGTAGGAGTCCATGCGGCCGGCCGTCGTCGGGCCGAAGGAGCCGGAGGCGTAGCCCTCGGGGGTCTTCGCCGGGCCCGCGTAGTACACCGGGTGGTCCTTCAGGTACTGCGGCATCTCCTCGCCCGCGTCCAGCCGCTCCTTGATCTTCGCGTGCGCGATGTCGCGGGCGACGACCAGCGGGCCGGTCAGCGACAGGCGGGTCTTGACCGGGTACTTGGTCAGCTCGGCGAGGATCGTGTCCATCGGCTGGTTGAGGTCGATCCTGACGACGTCGCCGGACTCGTCGAGGTGCTCGTCCGTCGTCTCCGGCAGGAACCGCGCCGGGTCGGTCTCCAGCTGCTCCAGGAAGACGCCCTCGGGGGTGATCTTCGCCAGCGCCTGGCGGTCGGCGGAGCAGGAGACGGCGATGGCGACGGGGCAGGACGCGCCGTGCCGGGGCAGGCGGACCACGCGGACGTCGTGGCAGAAGTACTTGCCGCCGAACTGCGCGCCGATGCCGATCCTCTGGGTCAGCTCGAAGACCTTCTCCTCCAGCTCCTTGTCCCGGAAGCCGTGGCCGAGCGGCGAGCCCTCGGTGGGCATGTTGTCCAGGTAGTGCGCGGAGGCGTACTTCGCGGTCTTCAGCGCGTACTCGGCGCTCGTGCCGCCGACGACGATCGCCAGGTGGTACGGCGGGCAGGCGGCCGTGCCCAGCGAGCGGATCTTCTCCTCCAGGAACTTCATCATGGAGGCCTCGTTCAGGACGGCCTTCGTCTCCTGGTAGAGGAACGACTTGTTGGCGCTGCCGCCGCCCTTCGCCATGAACAGGAACTTGTAGGCGCCGCCGTCCGTGGCGTACAGCTCGATCTGCGCCGGCAGGTTGGAGCCGGTGTTCTTCTCCTCCCACATGGTGAGCGGAGCCATCTGCGAGTACCGCAGGTTCAGCTTGGTGTAGGCGTCGTGGATGCCGTGCGAGAGGTGCTTCTCGTCCTCGCCGGCCGTCAGCACGTTCTGCCCGCGCTTGCCCATGACGATCGCCGTGCCGGTGTCCTGGCACATCGGCAGCACGCCCGCCGCCGCGATGTTGGCGTTCTTCAGCAGGTCCAGCGCGACGAACTTGTCGTTGCCGGACGCCTCGGGGTCGTCGATGATGCGGCGCAGCTGGGCGAGGTGGGCCGGGCGCAGGTAGTGCTGGATGTCGTGGATGGCCTCCGCGGCCAGCTCGCGCAGTGCCTCCGGCTCCACCTTGAGGAAGGTCCGCCCGTCGGGCCCCTCGACCGTGGAGACGCCCTGGGACGTCACCAGTCGGTAGGGGGTGGTGTCCTCTCCCACAGGGAGCAGATCGGTGTACGCGAACTCAGGCATCTCAGCCCATTCCTCACTCTGACGGACGGCGCCCGTCAACACCGACGGGCCTCACCAGCGTAGAACCTGCCGCCGACGGCGAACCTGTGAGGTAAGGCTCAGTCGCCGCGCGGGCTCTGGGCACCGCTTTCACCCGCCCCCTAGTCGCGATCTATCGCGTTTCGGTACGCTGCTGCCGTGGACCTTCAGAAGCCCGCCCGAACCCAGGACGCCGCACCGCGCGTCACCGAACTGCGCGCCTCGGACGCCGACCGCGACCGGGTCGCCGACATCCTGCGCGAGGCCCTCGCCGAGGGCCGGCTGACCGCCGACGAGCACGCCGAGCGCGTGGACGGCGTGCTCAACGCCAAGACGGTGGGGGAGCTGGAGGTCTTCATCCGGGACCTGCCCGCCGCCCACCAGCACGCCGCCGCCCCGGCCTACACGCCGGTCCCCTCCCGCCCCACGCCGGGCGCGATCCCGGCGGAGGCCGACGCCAACGTGGTGGCCGTCTTCAGCAGCGCCTCGCGCCGGGGCCGCTGGCGCGCCGGACGCCGGCTGCACGCGTTCTCGGTCTTCGGCAGCGTGGAGATCGACCTCAGCGAGGCGATCTTCGAGTACCAGCAGGTCGTCATCAAGGCCGTCTCGGTCTTCGGCGACATCCAGATCCGCGTCCCGGAGAACGTGTCGCTGCGCGGCACCGGCGGCGGCGTCCTCGGCAACTTCGAGGTGGACACGCTGGACTCGGTCGAGACCGACGCCCCGGTCGTGTACGTGGACGGATGGGCCGTGCTGGGGAACGTGGAGGCGCACCCCAAGCGGGGCAAGCGGGTCGCGGACATCCTGGAGCGGGTGCAGAGCAAGGTGGACCGGAAACTGGAGCGCGTCCAGGACAAGGTCGACCGGAAGCTGCGCAAACACCTGGACCGTTGACGGTCGCGAATCCGCCGGTGAACGGAAGGGTCCGGTCCGCCCGCGGCGCAGGTCCGGGGGCGTGAACGAGCCGCCGCGCGCCCGCTGTTGGGGACGCAGTGCATAGGCGCGCGCACAGCGGGTAGGCCTTGCTGCATCGTCTCTCGCTCGCGAAGCCGTCGTCAGGAGTAGACCGTGCTGCAACCGCCGCATTCGTCCCTGCAGGTAGCTGCCGTTCCGGCCCAGCGGGTGCCAGCGCGAGACAGGGACCAGGACGCGCCCTGGCACACCGAGGCGGTGTGCCGGCGGGACGAGGCGGGCCTGTTCTTCGCCCCGTCGAAGGAGCCGACCGCCGCCCGGCTGTCCCGCGAGGAGGCGGCCAAGCGGGTGTGTGCCCGCTGTCCGGTCATGGTCGAGTGCCGCGAGCACGCCCTGCTCCAGCCCGAGCCGTATGGCGTGTGGGGCGGTCTGACCGCGGCGGAGCGCCGCGTGGTCCTGGCCCGGCGCCGCCGCCGGGAGCTGGAGCTGAAGAAGACGGCGCGGGCGGCGGCGGAGAACCGCATAGCCGGCTAGTCGGCGAACCCGGGCGCCCCCTCCGCACAGGGGGCGCCTCTTCGTGTGGGGGCGGGGCTGCGGCGCCACCGGCCCCGGCGGCTACTTGGCGCGGTCGAAGTCGATCGCGCTGTAGGCCCGCAGCTTCCTCAGCCGGTGCTCGGAGTCGATCTTGCGCACGGTCCCGGACTTCGACCGCATCACGATCGACTCGGTCAGCGCGGTCTCCGACCGGTACCGGACCCCGCGCAGCAGCTCGCCGTCCGTGATGCCGGTCGCGACGAAGAAGACGTTCTCGCCCGACACCAGGTCGTCGGTGGTGAGCACCCGGTCCAGATCGTGCCCGGCGTCGATGGCCCGCTGCCGCTCCTCGTCGTCCTTGGGCCACAGCTTGCCCTGGATCGTGCCGCCCAGGCACTTCACGGCGCAGGCCGAGATGATGCCCTCCGGTGTGCCGCCGATGCCCAGCAGCAGGTCGACGCCCGTGCCTTCGCGCAGCGCGTAGATGGAGCCGGCGACATCGCCGTCGGAGATGAGCTTGATGCGCGCGCCGGCCTCGCGGACCTCCCTGATCAGGTTCTCGTGCCGGGGCCGGTCGAGGATGACGACGGTGACGTCCTCCGGCGCGGACCTCTTGGCCTTGGCGATGCGCTTGATGTTGACGGCCACGGGCGCGTCGATGTCGACGAACTCCGCCGCCTCGGGGCCGGTGACCAGCTTGTCCATGTAGAACACGGCGGACGGGTCGAACATGGCGCCGCGCTCGGCGGCGGCCAGGACGGCGATCGCGTTCGGCATGCCCTTGGCGGTCAGCGTGGTGCCGTCGATCGGGTCGACGGCGATGTCGACCTCCGGGCCGGTTCCGTCGCCCACGTGCTCCCCGTTGAAGAGCATCGGGGCCTCGTCCTTCTCGCCCTCGCCGATGACGACGACACCGTTCATCGACACGGTGGAGACGAGGGACCGCATCGCGCGCACGGCGGCACCGTCGGCGCCGTTCTTGTCGCCGCGCCCCACCCAGCGCCCCGCGGCCATCGCCGCGGCTTCGGTCACCCGGACGAGTTCCAGGGCGAGATTGCGGTCGGGAGCCTCGGCGGGAACATCGAGCTCGGACGGCAGATGATGATTTTCGGTCATCGGAGCGCACCTTTCTGATACGACGACGGCCGGATGAGGGTGTGCCCCCGACTCTATCGTTGAGCAGACAAAATGAGCAGGGGACCCCACGGATGAGCGCTTGGGGCACCTGCGACGATAGAGGGCGTGGCAGGTTCGAACGGCAAGCAGAAGACCACCAGGGACATGGTCCTCTCCCTGGTCCTGATCGGCATCGCGGCGGTGGCCATCTACTTCATCGGCATCCCGCACGACGATCACGCCCCCGACCTCCAGCGGGTCGACTACCAGGTCGAGCTGGACACCGCCCGCCGGGCGGCGAGCTACCCGGTGGCGGCGCCCGAGGGCCTGCCGAGCACCTGGAAGGCGACCTCCGTACGCTTCCAGGGCGAGGACGGCGACCGCTGGCACCTGGGTTTCCAGACGCCGGACTCCCAGTACGTGCAGATCGAGCAGTCCGTGCAGAAGCGGGCCGGCTTCATCGACCAGGCCAGCCAGGGCGCCTCGGCGACCAGGCGGACCGAGCGGATCGACGGCCGCACCTGGACCCGCTACACCGGCGGCCGCTACGACGCCCTCGTCCTGGAGGACACGCCCGGCTCCACGACGGTGGTGGCCGGCACGGCGTCCTTCGCCGAGCTGACGAAGATGGCGGCGGCGCTGACGATGCGGTGACCTCCCGGCATGCGAGAAGACCCCCGGCGGTGCCGGGGGTCTTCTGCTGTGCGGATCCGTGCGAGGCCGCTCAGACGGTCGTGACGACGTCCTCGTAGGCCAGGCGCGGAGAGCGCGGGAACCAGGCGTCCGGGCCCGGCTTGCCGATGTTGACCACGATCAGCGGGGTGTGGTCGTCGTCCAGGAACTCCTTCTGGACGCCGGCGGCGTCGAACCCGGTCATCGGGCCGGCGGCGAGGCCCGCGGCACGGATACCGATGATGAAGTACGCGGCCTGGAGGGTGGCGTTCAGGGCGGCGCTGCCCTCGCGCGCCGAGCGCTCGCCGAAGAAGAGGTCCTTGGCCTGCGGGAAGTGCGGGAAGAGCTCCGGCAGCTCCTCGTGGAACTCGTTGTCCGCGGAGAGGATCGCGACCAGCGGGGCGGAGGCGGTCTTCGGCTGGTTGCCCTCGGCCATGTGCTGCACGAGGCGCTCGCGGGCCTCGGGGGAGCGGACCAGCGTGACGCGCAGCGGCGACTGGTTCATGGAGGTCGGGCCGTACTTGACCAGGTCGTAGATCGCCTGGACCTGCTCGTCGGTGACCGGCTCGTCGGTGAAGGTGTTCGCGGTGCGGGCCTCGCGGAACAGCAGGTCCTGGGCGGCGGGGTCGAGAACGAGAGACATGGCTCGGACTTTCTGAGTGGCGCTCCGAAATACCGGACCGCGGTCCGGATCGGCTGACGGAACCAGACCCTACGCCGCTTAAGTTCAACCTTCAACTACAGTCGGGGCGTGGTGGCCCGCCTCACAGCCGGCGCGTCCTCACTCGGCGTCCTCCTCCTCGGCCTCCTCGGCCAGCGCGGCGTCCAGCCGGGCCCGCGCTCCCTCCAGCCAGCGCCGGCACACCTTGGCCAGCTCCTCACCGCGCTCCCACAGCGCCAGGGACTCCTCCAGCGTCGTACCACCCGCCTCCAGGCGCCGTACGACCTCGATCAGCTCGTCCCGCGCCTGCTCGTACGACAGCGCCTCGTCCACCTTGCCGGTCATTCGCCCACCTTCACCGTGAATTCACCGTCGGCGACGCGCGCCCGCAGCGCCTCGCCCTCCGTCACCTCGGCCGGGCCGCGCACCACGTGCCCGTCCGCCCGCTGCAGCACCGCGTAGCCGCGCTTCAGCGTGGCCGCGGGGGACAGCGCCACCACACGCGCGTGCGTGTGCGTCAGCTCCGAGTCCGCGCGGTCGAGCAGATGCCCGAGCGTGCGCCGGCTCCGGTCGACCAGCGAGGCCACATGGTCGGCGCGCTCGTCCACCATCCGGTGCGGATCCTCCATGCACGGCCGGGCCAGCGCGTGCGCCAGCCCCCGCTCCTCGCGCTCCACGGACGCGCGCACGCAGCGCCGGGCGCGGTCGCGCAGCATCCGCACCCGCTCGAACTCCTCGCCCACGTCCGGCACGACCTTCTTCGCCGCGTCGGTCGGCGTGGAGGCGCGCAGGTCGGCGACGTGGTCCAGCAGCGGATTGTCCGGCTCGTGGCCGATCGCGGACACGACGGGCGTACGGCACTGCGCCACCGCGCGCACCAACTGCTCGTCGGAGAACGGCAGCAGGTCCTCCACGCTGCCGCCACCGCGCGCGACGATGATCACGTCCACGTCCTCGAGCTCGTCCAGCTCCTTGACCGCCTGCACGACCTGCGGGACCGCGTGCACGCCCTGCACGGCGACGTTGCGCACCTCGAAGCGGACGGCCGGCCAGCGGTGCCGGGCGTTCTCCAGCACGTCCCGCTCCGCCGCCGAGGCCCGCCCGCAGACCAGCCCGATCAACTGCGGCAGGAACGGCAGCGGCTTCTTCCGCTCCGCCGCGAACAGCCCCTCCGCCGCGAGCGCCTTCTTCAGCTGCTCCAGCCGCGCCAGCAGCTCGCCGACGCCGACGGGCCTTATCTCGGCGGCGCGCAGGGAGAGCTGGCCGCGCGGGGCGTACCACTCCGGCTTCGCCAGGACGACGACGCGGGCGCCCTCCCCGACCACGTCGGCCACGGCGTCGAACACCTGCCGGTAGCAGGTCACGCTCACCGAGATGTCGTACGACGGATCCCGCAACGTCAGGAATACGACCCCCGCGCCGGGCCGCCGCGACAACTGCGTGATCTGTCCCTCGACCCACACCGCCCCGAGCCGGTCGATCCAGCCCCCGATCAGCCGGGAGACCTCACCGACGGGCAGGGGGGCCTCAGGGGTCGTGTTCACAGCCATGCGCCCGAGCGTAACGGTCGCCTCCGACAGCGGGTCCGACGCGCCG
>NZ_JBLEBI010000057.1:0-35821 GCF_047340315.1 Streptomyces sp. AF1A | reverse complement strand
CCGCCACCTTCGTTCCGCCCCCCGGTGCCCGTGCGTACTCGTTGCGCACGGCGCGCGGGGAGTTCGCCGTGGTCGACGCTCCGGTGGCCGCCGGGGTGGAGGCGAAGGGCGTCGCGCTGCTGCTGCCGGGTTTCACCGGCAGCAAGGAGGACTTCAACCCCCTCCATGTGCCGCTGGCCGAGCGCGGGTACCGGACCGTGGCCGTGGACGGGCGCGGGCAGTACGAGTCGGACGGGCCGGAACACGACGAAGCCGCCTACGCCCAGGAGGAGTTGGCACGGGACGTGCTGGCCCAGGCGGCGGCGCTCGGGCAGCCGGTGCACCTGCTGGGGCACTCGCTCGGCGGGCAGATCTCGCGTGCCGCCGTACTGCTGGACCACACTCCGTTCCTGTCGCTCACGCTGATGGCCTCCGGCCCCGCGCACATCGCCGAGTCCCAGCAGCAGCGCGTGAAGCTGCTGCGGGACGCGCTCGCGGTGATGTCGATGGCCGAGGTCTGGGAGGCGATCCAGGCGATGGAGGCGCCCGAGGAGACCGTGACGCACGCGCTCGACAGCGGCCTGGACGACCGGGACGACCTGCGGCGCCGCTGGCTGGCCACGAAGCCCGCCCAACTCATCACCACCGGGCGCCAGTTGTGCACGGAGCCGGACCGGGTCGCGGAACTGGCCGCCGTCCCCCTGCCGTTCCACGTGCTGTCGGGCGCCCTGGACGACACCTGGCCGCTGTCGCTGCTCGACGACATGGCGGTACGACTGGGAGCCCGGCGCACGGTCATCGACGGCGCCGAGCACTCCCCGAACACCGACCGCCCGCTGGAGACGGCCCGCGCCTTCGCCGACTTCTGGGACGACTGCGCGAACGGACGCTAGAACTGGGACTGCAGATGGTCCCAGAAGCCGTCGCGCAGGGCCCGGCGCAGATCCGCCTGGCCGCGCAGCGAGTACTGGAGCAGGCCCTCGGCCTCGACCAGGAGGTCCTGGTCGACGGAACCGGGCAGGTAGGGATGGCCGGGCAGCAGTTCGGCGAGTGCTTCACGGCCCCGCGAGACCAGCCACTTCGCCGCGATCTGGGCGCCGACGAAGCGGACGTTCTCGCGGGTGGGCCGGGTCCCGGTGGTGGCCTCGAAGGTGGCGGCCGTGCGGCGGGAGACGTACGGCTTGAAGAACTCCAGGTCGAGCGTGCGCTGGCTGTCGACCTCCCAGAGCAGCGGCTCCGCCTGGTTGCGGCCCTCGGGCGCCTCGATGCCCCACAGGTGGACGCGGGCGCCGTAGCCCTGGGCCGCCTCGACGGCCGAGACCAGGTCCTCGTCGCCGCCGAGCAGGGCCGCGTCGCTGATCGCGCGGTGCCGCGCCAGTGACTCCAGGTCCGTCCGGATCAGCGAGTCGACGCCCTTCTGCTGGTTGTTGGCGTTCAGGTTGCCGAGCCGGACCTTGACGTCGGGGAGTTCGGCGATGGTCTGCTGTTCGGCGGTGTGGATGCGGCGCCGGGCGCCGTCGTACCAGTAGACCCGCAGCAGCCGGCTGTCCGCGAAGACCGTGCGGGCCTTGTCGATCAGTGCGTCGATCAGGCCCTCGGCGTCGAGGTCGAAGGCCCGGCGGTCCTCGGTACCGGCGACGAGCCGGCCCGCGGCCGCGTAGAGGTAACCCGCGTCGACGAAGATCGCATGCGTCGAGGGCGTCTTCGCCACCTCGGCGAGCATGCGTTCCAGCAGCTCGTTCGTGCGGTCGATGCGGGCGCCCAGGGCCGCGAGGTCGTCTTTCATCGTCCCCATTGTCCCGGTGGTCACACTGCGAACACAACCGGTCCCGATCGGTCCTGCACAGGCCGGATTCAGGTCAGTAATTAGCCGTTCGAAAAATTTCCTTAGCGTAGGGAATCTTTGCAGCGGGCTCCACGTTGACTCGATACGACACCGGACACACAGCTGGTGCGCCAAGTAGTTCTCCGCAGGAGGATGACCAGACGAAGGGAGAAGCCCGTGCGCTTCGAGATCATGCGACTCGACGAGGTCAACGGCACCACCGTGGACAGCACCGTCGTGGACGCCGCCTCCGTCAACCGGATCGTTCAGCAGGCCGCCGCCGTAGGACAGCGCCTGTGGATCCGCCCGGCCGAGACCCCGGCCTCGTAACCGGGAGTCACACTCAAGCTTTCCGGGGGAGCCGAGACGACGAACTCAGCTCCCCCGGATCACCTGAGTGATCCCGTTGATGATCTGCTGCACCGCGATCGCGGAGAGCATCATGCCCGCGAGTCGCGTCACCAGGACGACCCCGCCGTCCTTGATGACCCGGATGATCAGCAGCGAGTAACGCATCACCAGCCACAGCACCACGTGGATCGCGAGGATCGCGGACCACACCGATATCTGCGTGGCCACACTGTCGGCCCGCTGCACCGCCAGGATGACGGACACGATCGCACCCGGCCCCGCCAGCAGCGGCATGCCGAGCGGCACGAGGGCCACGTTCACATCCTTGGTCTGCTTCGGCTCGTCGGTCTTGCCGGTGAGCAGGTCGAGCGCGATCAGCAGGAGCAGCAGACCGCCCGCGATCATCAGCGCGGGCACGGAGACGTGCAGGTAGTCCAGGATCTGGTGGCCCAGGACCCCGAAGACGGCGATGACCCCGCCCGCCACGCAGACGGCCTGGAACGCCATGCGCCGCTGCACCTTGGCCGGCCGCCCGGCGGTCAGGGCGAGGAAGATCGGGGTGATCCCGGGGGGATCCATGATGACAAAAAGGGTCAGGAACAGAGAGCCGAAGACGGCGATGTCGAACATGCGGGAAGTACTGGCCTTGCTGGAACTGGAAGAAGGGCGGGGAGAGGAACTACAGGGCGACCGGGCGCCGTCGTGCGGGCGCCTCAGGCTCCGCCGGCCCCCGGGACGGGAAACGCGCCGGTCGCCCGCCGCGTGATCTCCCCGTACACCTCGGGGTCGGTCGTGTACGCGCCCAGCGACACCGTCTTGCGGCTGCCGTGGTAGTCGGAGGAGCCCGTGACCAGCAGGCCCAGGTCCTTCGCGAGGCCGCGCAGCCGTTCCCGGGCGTCGGCGTCGTGGTCCATGTGGTCGACCTCGATGCCGTCGAGCCCGGCCTCGGCCATCTCCGCGATCCGGGACTCCGGCACCGTACGGCCGCGCTTGGCGGCGGCCGGGTGCGCGAACACGCAGACCCCGCCCGCGCCCTTGACCAGCCGGATCGCCTCGAAGGGGTCGGTCTCGTGCTTCTCCACGAAGGCCCGGCCGCCGTCGGCCAGCCAGTCGGCGGTGAACGCGTCGCTCACCGTCGGCACCACGCCCAGCTCGACCAGCGCCGAGGCGACATGCGGGCGCCCCACGGAACCCCCGGCGGCGATCCGCTCGACCTGCTCCCAGGTGACCGGCACCCCGAGCGCGTTCAGCTTGGCGACCATGCCCTTGGCCCGCGGCACCCGGTCGTCCCGGACCAGCTCGCGCTCGGTGAGCAGCGCGGGCTCCTCGGGGTCGAAGAGATAGGCCAGCAGGTGCATCGAGACGCCGTCGATCCGGCAGGACAGCTCGGCACCGGGGACCAGGGTGAGCCCCTCGGGGAGCGCGGCGATGGCCTCGGCGTGTCCCCGGGTGGTGTCGTGGTCGGTCAGCGCGACGACGTCCAGCCCCGCCTCGGCGGCGTTGCGCACCAGCTCGGCCGGGGTGTCCGTCCCGTCGGAGGCCGTGGAGTGACAGTGCAGGTCGATGCGCACGGTGGCTCCAGACACGGGACGGGACGGTGGGACACCTAAGGATAGCCGCCGCTCAGGGGTGCCTTGTCACACCCGCACCCGCCAGGCGCCCCCTACACGACCGGCCGCACGGACGAACCGGCCCACGCACGGATCCCATGCCCCGGCAGCCGCTACGGCCGCAGCAGGCGCGGCGACAGCGCCCCGCAGGGCACGAGGTCCAGCTCCGCCCCCGCCTCCCGCAGGTCGGTCAGCACCAGCTCGTCGTACATGATCAGGCCGGCCTGCTCGGGCCAGATCACGGCCCACACCCACATGCCGAGCGCCTCGCCGGCGAAGACCGCGCGGTCGTCGGGGGTGCGGTGGACCTGCCAGAGCGGAGTCGGGCGGCCGGCGGCGAGCACCTTGGCCTGGGGCGGCTTCTCGACGTTCATGTACGGACCCGGGTCGGGGCCGTCGATGCCCGCGTACCGCGCGCCGAGGCCGACGCCGAGTTCCTCGGCGACCAGGATCAGCTCTCCGGGCCCGCCGAGCGGGCCCGGGCCGGAGCAGGCAACCGCGGTCGCGCGGCCTCCGCTGCGCTCGTCCCCCGCGTGGGCCACCCCCGTGAAGAGCCACCCGACCGGCAGCGGCCAGGGCATCCACACCGGGACGTGCATGCGGTGCACCACGGCACCGAGGGCCTCGACGCTGGGCGGGATCACGGGCTGCAGCGGATACACCGGCCCATGCACATCGCACTGCCACGCATCGGCGAAGAGACCGGGAGCCCTGACCCGGCCACCACACCGCGGGCAACTGGGTTCGCCCCTCATAGACCTCCACGCTCCTACCCCTACCGGCCCGCGTCAAGGACGATCACCCGTCCGGCGGGAACATCCGTGCGCCGCCCACGACCGGGCACACTAGATGTAGCTTGCATTAATTAGCAGAGCTAACTTACCGTGTGCATACAGCAACTATCTTCGTGAGGAATGGGAGAACCACCATGGACCCCCTCGACGCGGGAGCCGGCGGCATCCTGCGACAGCCCAAGGCGGTCTGGGCCACGGCCGGCGCCTCCGTCGTCGCGTTCATGGGCATCGGCCTCGTCGACCCGATCCTGCCGTCCATCGCGCAGGGCCTGCACGCCACCCCCAGCCAGGTGTCCCTCCTCTTCACCTCGTACTTCCTGATCACCGCGGTCGCCATGCTGCTGACCGGGTTCGTCTCCAGCCGCATCGGCGGCCGCAGGACGCTGCTGCTCGGCCTCGCCTTCGTCGTCGTCTTCGCGGGGCTCGCGGGCACGTCGGGCAGCGTCGGCCAGCTCGTCGGCTTCCGGGCGGGCTGGGGCCTTGGCAACGCGCTGTTCGTCTCGACCGCCCTCGCGGTGATCGTCGGCGCCGCGGCCGGCGGCAGCGCGGCGGCGATCCTGCTCTACGAGTCCGCGCTCGGCCTCGGCATGGCCTGCGGCCCGCTGCTCGGCGCGACCCTCGGCAACCTCAGCTGGCGCTACCCCTTCTTCGGCACCGCCACGCTGATGGCGATCGGCTTCCTGTGCATCACGGCATTCTTGAAGGAGCAGCCGAAGCCCGCCCGGAAGACCTCCGTCCTCGACCCCCTCAAGGCGCTCGGGCACGGCGGTCTGGCCTCGACGGCGGTCTCGGCGTTCTTCTACAACTACACGTTCTTCACCGTGCTGGCCTTCACGCCGTTCGTGCTGGACATGACCCCGTACCGCTCCGGTGCGGTGTTCTTCGCCTGGGGCCTGCTGCTCGCGGTCTTCTCGGTGATCGTGGCCCCGCGCATGCAGGAGCGGTTCGGCTCGCTGAAGGTGCTCGGCGGCTCGCTGGTGCTGCTGGCGGCGGACGTCCTCGTGCTCGGCTACGGCGACCACACCACGGCGATCGTCTGCACGATCCTGTCCGGCGCGTTCATCGGCGTGAACAACACCGTCTACACCGAGCTGGCCCTCGGCGTGTCGGACGCGCCGCGCCCGGTGGCGAGCGCGGGCTACAACTTCGTCCGCTGGTTCGCGGCCGCCGCCGCGCCCTACCTCGCCCCCAAGATCGAGGAGTGGACCGACATCCACGTCCCGTTCACGGTGGCGGCGCTCACCGCGGCGCTGGGCGCGCTGGTGGTCGTCGTGCGGCGCAAGGCCCTCTCCCACGAGGCGGAGGAGCTGCAGCCGCGGCACGCGGCCGAGGACGGCGTCGGCGTCTTCGCCAACTGACCGCGTCCACAAGGTCTTTGGTGAGCTTGCTCACTCCAGCGGCACGGACCTGCGGGAGGGGTCTCTCAGGTCCGTCCCGCCGGCCAGCCAGCGCTCCTGCAGGGCCTGGGCGCCGTGCACCCGCTTCCAGGCGGCCTCGTTCGGCGTCATCGGCAGCAGCGGCAGGAACCGGACGGGGTCCAGCGGAGCGTCCAGCTCCAGGTCCTCGACGAGCCCACCGGGCTCGCCCACCAGGACCGAGGTGAAGGGGGCGCCGGGCCACAGCGGCTCGCCGACGTCCAGGGAGGCTCCGGGCGCCACCACCAGCCCCTCCACCTGCGGGGACGCGGCGAGCACAGCGAGCGGGCGGAGCACCTTGTCGGTGTCGGCGGCGCCCGGGCGGACGGACAGGACCAGCTCGGCACGAGGGCCCTTGACGGGGTCGGCGAGCATCGCCGTGGGGTCGGTCATGGGGTGCGCCGACATGCCGAGGCTGGCGTACCGGACGACGTCCCCCTCGGTGAAGCGCAGCACCTCGATGCGGTCCGTGCCGAGGAAGGTGACGGCGGCGCGCGCGTCGGGCTCGCCGAGCGCGGTGGTCAACCGTGCCTCGACCAGAGGAAGAACATCAACCATGCGGCGAGCATAGAACTCGTCAGCGGCGGGCAAAGCGGCGCCTTGACAGCAGAGGCGGCTGGTACTCTGAGCCGGTGGTTCGGGACAGCGCGCAGAAGCGTCGCCGTCGAGTCCCGAAGCCGTAAGGACTCCCTTACGAGGGACCGGCCGGAGGAGGTGGGGCTGTCATGGATCGAAGTCGACCGTGCAGTACCACTCGCTCTTCCGCCCACTGACGCAGTCATTGGCCTGTCACGTCACTGACTGCTTTCTGGCTGGCTGCCGCCTTCCCGTGCGCGTCGCCGTTCGGAAGAGCACTTCGTCTTGCATCGCCTGATCTGACTCAGTTCTGCATCAGCAGTGAAGTCGCCACCGCAACGGTGCGGTGCTCCCCGCTTTGTGGACGCGCCAAACATCCGCAGTCCAGGACGTCCTCATTCCGGGTAGTTCCACCCGTCGGTACGCGCTTTCGCTGCCCGCCCGCGAAGGAGCCTGCCCATGTCGATGATCCGCGACCTGCGCGCCGTGGTCCGTCCGTCCCGTGTCTCGCTGCGCAAGACCACGAGCGCGTCGAGCGCGTCGTACGACAGCACACGTGACCCGGCCACGCCGTCGGCCGTCGTCGACTGCGCCGTCTACCGCGACGGCGTGCGCGTGCGCAGCGACAAGCCGCTGACCCCGCAGGAGGCGATGCGGCTGGTGCGGCGCGACGGAGGCTTCGTGTGGATCGGGCTGCACGAGCCGACCGAGGCCGAATTCGCCGATATCGCCGCCGAGTTCGGGCTCCACCCACTGGCCGTGGAGGACGCGGTGCAGGCGCACCAGCGACCGAAGCTGGAGCGGTACGACGACTCGCTGTTCACCGTCTTCAAGACGATCCACTACGTCGAGCACGACCGGCTCACCGCCAACAGCGAGGTCGTCGAGACCGGCGAGGTCATGTGCTTCACCGGACGGCACTTCTTCATCACCGTCCGGCACGGCGGCCAGGGCTCCCTGCGGGCGCTCCGGCACCGCCTGCAGGACGACCCGGAGCTGCTGGCCAAGGGCCCCTCGGCGGTGCTGCACGCCATCGCCGACCATGTCGTGGACGGCTACATCGCGGTGGCCGACGCGGTGCAGGACGACATCGACGTGGTGGAGACCGAGGTCTTCTCGCCGGGCCGCAGGGGCGGGGTGTCGCGCGGTGTGGACTCGGCACGGATCTACCAACTCAAGCGCGAGGTCCTGGAGTTCAAGCGGGCGGTGGCTCCGCTGCTGCGCCCGATGCAGCTGCTGAGCGAGCGGCCGATGCGGCTGATCGACCCGGACATCCAGAAGTACTTCCGGGACGTCGCCGACCACCTCGCCCGGGTCCAGGAGCAGGTGCTGGGCTTCGACGAGCTCCTCAACTCCATCCTCCAGGCCAACCTCGCCCAGGCCTCCGTCGCCCAGAACGAGGACATGCGCAAGATCACCGCCTGGGCCGCGATCATCGCCGTGCCGACGATGGTGACCGGTGTGTACGGAATGAACTTCGACCACATGCCGGAACTGCACTGGAGGTACGGCTACCCGCTGGTCCTGGGCCTGACCGTCGCGATGTGCGTGGGCATCCACCGCGTGCTGAAGCGCAACGGCTGGCTGTGAGCGCGCTGGATAGGCTGGGCGCATGACACCTGAGCTGCTCGACCGGGCCCTCATCGAGGAGGCCGCGAAGAAGTCCGGCCTCGTCTGGGTCAGGGCCGCCGGAGCCCCCGCCGCGCGTGCGCTGTGGCACGTGTGGCACGAGGGCGCGGTGTGCCTGGTCGGCGACGGGCCCGGAGAGCAGCCGCTGACGGGGCTGGCCGACGGCGGCACCGCCGAGGTGACCGTGCGCAGCAAGGACAAGGGCGGCCGGCTGGTGACGTTCCCGGCGACCGTGTCCGAGCCGGCGGCGGGCTCCCCCGAGTGGGAGGCGACGGTGGCCGAGCTGAAGGGCAAGCGGCTGAACGCCCCCGACGGCGAGGAGATGCCGGGCCGCTGGGCCCGCGAGTGCAGGGTGCTCCGCCTGGTGCCGGCGGGCCCCACGGCGCCGGCTCCCGAGGGCAGTCTGGCCGCGCCCCCGGTGCCGTCCCCGGCGACGACAAGGCGGCCGATCCCGGCGGGCCTGCCGAAGCTGCTGGCCAAGCGCCGCGAGAAACGCCGCAGGAAAGAGGACCTGAAGAAATAGGAAAGGTCGTCTACGACGTGGGCAGTTGCTTGCCGTAGTCCACCGTCTCGGACTTGGCCGGTTCCGCGACCCGGAAGTCCCTGCCCCAGTCCGAGAAGCTCAGCGTGCCCGCGCCGCCCGCCCGTACCAGGCGCAGCGGATACGGCGTGCCCTCCAGCGAGACGTCCAGGGTGCCGCCGGAGCCGTGGTCGCCGGTGATCCGGATGGTGCGGGTGCCCGACTGTTCGTGGTGACCGTCCGTCGCCAGTGAGCCGTGCAGGGTCAGCAGACCCGCGAGGAGGACGTCCTTGTCCGTGAAACCGCTGAATTTCTTGTACGCGGGGTCTCCTTGCGGCACCTTCACGTACTTGCCGTCCAGCTTGCCCCCGGCCCCGTCGCCGTCCTTGCCGTCGGCCTGGTTCCAGAAGCCCGCGTCGGCCTTCAGATACAGCTGCTCACCGACCCGCAGCAGCTTGAAGGTCGCCCCGTTCGAGGTCACCGAACCGGTGCCGCCGTCGGCCTTCAGCCGCATGTCCAGCCGGTACGTCCGGCCGCTGGTGACCACGGTCCCGGACAGCCGCACCGCGGACGCCGCGTCCGCCGCCGCGCGGGTCTTCGCCTGGATCCGGTCGGCGGGAAGCTTGCCCACCCCGTTCGTCCCCGCGTCCGGATCGCCACTGCATCCGGTCAGCGCCGCCGCCCCGGTCACGGCCAGCGCGCACGTCGCGGTCACCAGCGCAGCCCGGCGGAAACGGCCGTGGGGAATCGCAGTCACAGGTGGGGTCGCCTTTCTGACGGTTCCTGAGCGGCGTACCGCAGCGTACCGGTGCTCCGCCCGCCGGGCGGAGCCTGTCCGTCCGGGGCCCCTACCAGGGCGTATCCGAGCAGTACGGGCTAGCCTGAAGCGCACCCGTACGGGCAAATCCGAGCAATTACCGAACAAAGCGGAATAGCCGAGCACAGAGCGATTCCCGGGCCGCGGAGACCCCCGGGCCACGGAAGCAGAGGAACCACGGAAGCAGAGGAAGCAGAGCCATGGCAGCCGGCGCCCCCCGGATCTTCGTCTCGCACCTCGCCGGGGTCCCCGTCTTCGATCCGAGCGGCGACCAGGTGGGCCGCGTGCGCGATCTGGTCGTGATGCTGCGTGTGGGCCGCCGGCCCCCGCGCCTGCTCGGGCTGGTCGTCGAACTGACCACCCGGCGCCGCATCTTCCTGCCCATGACCCGGGTCACCGGCATCGAGTCCGGGCAGGTCATCATCACCGGCGTGATGAACGTCCGCCGGTTCGAGCAGCGGCCCACCGAGCGGCTGGTCTTCGGCGAGCTGCTGGACCGCCGGGTGACGCTGGTGGAGACCGGCGAGGAGGTCACCGTCCTCGACGTGTCCGTGCAGCAGTTGCCCGCCCGCCGGGACTGGGAGGTCGACCGGGTCTTCGTCCGCAAGGGCAGAAGGGGCGGCGCCTTCCGGCGGGCCAAGGGCGAGACGCTGACCGCCGAGTGGTCCGCCGTCACCGGCTTCTCCCTGGAGGAGCACGGGCAGGGCGCCGAGAACCTGCTCGCCACCTTCGAGCAGCTGCGCCCCGCCGACCTCGCCAACGTCCTGCACCACCTCTCGCCGAAGCGGCGCGCCGAGGTCGCCGCCGCCCTCGACGACGACCGGCTCGCCGACGTCCTGGAGGAACTGCCGGAGGACGACCAGATCGAGATCCTCGGCAAGCTGAAGGAGGAGCGCGCGGCCGACGTCCTGGAGGCCATGGACCCGGACGACGCGGCCGACCTGCTGTCCGAGCTGCCCGAGGCGGACAAGGAGCGGCTGCTGAGCCTGATGCAGCCCGCCGACGCGGCCGACATGCGCCGCCTGATGTCGTACGAGGAGCACACGGCCGGCGGCCTGATGACGACCGAGCCGATCGTGCTGCGCCCCGACTCGACCGTCGCCGACGCGCTCGCCCGGGTCCGCAACCCCGACCTCTCCCCCGCGCTCGCGGCCCAGGTGTACGTCTGCCGCCCGCCGGACGAGACCCCGACCGGCAAGTACCTGGGCACGGTCCACTTCCAGCGGCTGCTGCGCGACCCCCCGTACACCCTGGTCAGCTCGCTCGTGGACGACGACCTGCAGCCCCTGGCCCCGGACGCCACCCTGCCGATCATCGCCGGGTTCTTCGCCACCTACGACATGGTGGCGGCGCCCGTGGTGGACGAGTCCGGGTCGCTGCTGGGCGCGGTGACCGTGGACGACGTCCTGGACCACATGCTGCCCGAGGACTGGCGGGAGACCGAGTTCCACCTGGACGAAGGAGAGGGGGCGCCCACTCATGGCTCCTGAGCGCGAGAGCACCCGAGAGCACGGCCGCGAGCGCACCCCCGTGGGCGCCACCGCCGCCACCCGCCCGCGCACGCCCCGGCTGGACCAGCCGCGCCCGCCCCGGCGCCGGATCCTGCCCGAATGGGACCCGGAGGCCTTCGGCCGGCTGTCTGAGAAGATCGCCCGGTTCCTGGGCACGGGACGCTTCATCGTCTGGATGACGGTCGTGATCATCGTCTGGGTGCTGTGGAACGTGGCGGCGCCCCGGCATCTGCGGTTCGACGAGTACCCGTTCATCTTCCTGACCCTGGCGCTGTCCCTGCAGGCCTCCTACGCCGCCCCGCTGATCCTGCTCGCGCAGAACCGGCAGGACGACCGCGACCGGGTCAACCTGGAACAGGACCGCAAGCAGAACGAACGGTCCATCGCCGACACCGAGTACCTGACCAGAGAGGTGGCCGCGCTGCGTATGGGCCTCGGCGAGGTCGCCACCCGCGACTGGATCCGCTCCGAGCTGCAGGACCTGGTCAAGGAGCTGGAGGAGCTCCGGCGGCACGACGGCCAGCCCAGCCATGTCGTATTCCAGGCGGAACGGGCGGACCGGTCGCCCGGACGTGACGCAGACGACCGCTGAGGGGCTACCCGGAGGCCCCTCGGGGCGCCGTACCATCGTCACTATGGCTACGGAAGACGCGGTGCGCGAGGCACTGGCGACGGTGAACGACCCCGAGATCAACCGGCCCATCACCGAGCTGGGGATGGTCAAATCGGTGGAGATCGGCGCGGACGGAGCGGTCGCGGTCACCGTGTATCTGACCGTCTCCGGCTGCCCCATGCGCGAGACGATCACCCAGCGCGTCACCGACGCGGTCTCCCGGGTCGAGGGCGTCACCCGCGTGGACGTGACGCTGGACGTGATGAGCGACGAGCAGCGCCGCGAGCTGGCGGCGGCCCTGCGCGGCGGCCAGGCCGAGCGCGAGGTCCCCTTCGCCAAGCCCGGCAACCTCACCCGGGTCTACGCGGTCGCCTCCGGCAAGGGGGGCGTCGGCAAGTCCTCGGTCACGGTGAACCTGGCGGCGGCGATGGCGGCCGACGGGCTGAAGGTCGGTGTCGTCGACGCCGACATCTACGGCCACAGCGTGCCGCGCATGCTCGGCGCGGACGGCCGCCCCACCCAGGTCGAGAACATGATCATGCCGCCGTCGGCGAACGGCGTGAAGGTCATCTCCATCGGCATGTTCACCCCGGGCAACGCGCCCGTGGTCTGGCGCGGCCCGATGCTCCACCGCGCGCTGCAGCAGTTCCTGGCGGACGTGTACTGGGGCGACCTGGACGTCCTGCTCCTGGACCTCCCGCCCGGCACCGGCGACATCGCGATCTCCGTCGCCCAGCTGGTCCCGAACGCCGAGATCCTGGTCGTGACGACCCCGCAGCAGGCGGCGGCCGAGGTGGCCGAGCGCGCCGGCTCCATCGCGGTCCAGACCCACCAGAAGATCGTCGGCGTGGTCGAGAACATGTCCGGCCTGCCCTGCCCGCACTGCGGCGAGATGGTCGACGTGTTCGGCACGGGCGGCGGCCAGCTGGTCGCCGACGGCCTCACCCGCACCACGGGCACGACGGTCCCGGTGCTCGGCTCCATCCCGATCGACGTCCGGCTGCGCGAGGGCGGCGACGAGGGCAAGCCTGTCGTCCTCACCGACCCGGACTCCCCGGCGGGCTCCGCGCTGCGGGCGATCGCCGGGAAGCTGGGCGGCCGCCAGCGGGGCCTGTCGGGTCTGTCGCTGGGGATCACGCCCAAGAACAAGTTCTGAAACCGCACGCCTGCGGTCTGCGGCTCCGCCCCTGGTCGGCCTTCCGACCAGCGGTGGAGCCGTCGACGTTGGTCGGCGTCGGTCGTCGCTGAGCGCCCCCGCACGGCCCGGAGACGGCCGCTCGAGGCCAGGCCGCAGCGCCTGGCTCAGATCAGCCAGGGGCCCACCAGGCAGAACCCCGCTGCGGCTACTCCCGCGAGCGCGAAGGCGACGCTGAGGCAGAGCAGGAGGAGGCCGAAGAACAGCAGGAACACGAACCATCCGGTGGACTCGGCCTCGGCCTCTTCCTCACCCGGAACCAGCCACAGACGCCGGGTCGGCAGCGCCGCCAGGTCAGGAAAGTCCCCGCTGTCCCTGCGCCAGAGGACCTCCTCGCTGTCGTCGGTTCGCAGCCGATAGACCTGCGCAAACCCCTGCGCGCGGCGCTCGGTTCGCACGTAGTGCGCCGGTACCAAGCGGGCCCGGTGCAGCTTTCTCACCGACCAGAACTCGACCGTCGAGAGCGCGGTGCCCCACGCACACACCCAGCAGATCGGAGCGACCCAGAGCACGGAGGCCTCCACCCACATGCCCTTGGCCAGGAACGCGACGGCGGCGTAGGCGATCAGCAGTCCGCCGGCTGCCCAGGCCGCCCGTGCGGCCAACTGCCTGCGGGTGAACCGCTCCCGCAGGCGCGGCCGGGACGCGTCCCACGCCGCGGGCACCGCGTCCTTCGGTTCCGCCGGTCCCTTCTCCAAAGACAGCGGCTCCTCCTGCCCGGCGTCCACGCTTCGTCCCCCGCCCCTGCCTGGCGATCAACCGCCGCCAACATAGCGGCTCCGGTCCACGGGTGGGCATGCCCGCAACGCCGCTTCCGCCCCCGAGCGGGCCGCCGCGCTGCCAGGGCGGGACCACACAGGTGTCGGCAGCTGAGGCAACAAGGGCCGCGTCTCGCCTCGCCACATCGGTGGTCATGCGAAGTTCTGACACGTTCCGCAGGGCTTCGACGGCAGAGGGCGCCGAGACACTCGGCGCCCTCTGCCACGCGCAGGCGGCGTGTCACGCGTAGGCGGTGACATCCTTCACCACGGCGAATCCGAGGCCGTACGCGCTCATCCCGCGCCCGTACGCACCCAGGTGCACCCCCACCTCGGTGGTGCCGGCGAGCACCCACCCGAACTCGGACTCCCGGTAGTGGAAAGAGGCCGCGACCCCGTCCACCGGCAGGGAGAGCCGGCTCCACTCCGGCCCCGCCAGATCGTCGGCCAGGGCCCAGGCGGTCTCGGTCTGTTGCTCCAGCCAGTCGTCCCGGAGGCTGTGGTCCATCTGTCCGGGCCAGGTGAACGACAGCAGCCCCACGCCGGCCAGCCAGGCCGCCGAGGACACCGACGTGGCCTCCAGCAGCCCCGTGCCGTCGGCGCTGCGCCGGGACGGCTGCGCGGCGACGGTCACCACGACCGCGAACTTCTCCCTCGGCTCACCGGCGGTGCCGGTCTCGCCCCGGACGGAGGGCTCGTCCCCGTGTCCGATGGAACCGTGCTCCACGGCCCCGTCGGCCGCCGTGCCGATCTGCATCAGCCAGCGCGGCCCGGTGAACGCCTCGTCGAGGCCGTACCACGGGAAGGGCGCCTGCAGGTAACCGTCGACCGTGCGCCGGGCGGAGGCGAGCTGCTGCCCGTCCCCCGCGGCCGGCGTCTGCGCGCCCACCCGACTCGTCGTCTCCATCTGCCCGGACGCCTCCTCGCTCTCGTCGGACCGGGGTGGCCCGCCCCCCTTCGGGCGTACGCGTCCGGTCCGCACAACAACTCGGCAGCATATCCACACCGCCGAGGCCCGCAGGGCAGGCGCTGGGTGCGTGGGTCGCGCGAACGGCCTGTGGGGGCCGCGTGCGACGGGCGCGCGCTATGACACGCGTCACGTCCGTGGCGTACGCCCGTGCGCGTGGTCGGCGCCGGGTGGCCGACGCCTACGTGGCGTCGAAGTCGAACGGCGGCAGCTCGTCCTTGCCGGGCTCCTCGGGCTTCTTGACCATGTCGACGCGCCCGCCGCCGGACCCGGCGGAGGACGGGGCGGACGACCCCGAGCCGCCCGAGGCCTCGACGTCACGGCCGTTCACGGCATCCGTGACCTCGGCCATCTCCTTGCGCAGGTCGAAGCCGTTGCGGATCTCCTTCAGCCCCAGCTCGTCGCCGTCCAGCTGCTTGCGGATGAACGTCCTGGGGTTGAGGTCCTCGAACTCGAAGTCCTTGAACTCGGGACCCAGCTCGCTGCGGATGTCCTGCTTCGCGCTCTCCGAGAACTCGCGGATCTTCCGGATCGTCCGCATGACGTCCTGGATGACCTTGGGGAGCTTGTCCGGACCGAAGACGAGCACGGCCAGCACGACGAGCGTGACCAGCTCCAGTGGTCCTATGTCATTGAACACCTGACGCTCCTTGCGATGTCCTCGGTCGCTCAACGGTACCCGGCGTTCCTGTCCGACCGGTACCGTCCCGAGGTGAGACTTCTGTCAGTTCTGCTCCGACGCGCCCAGGACGAGTGAGACCTCCCGCTCGGTGCCGCCGCGTTCGACGGTCACGCGCAGCCGGTCGCCGGGCCTGTGGGCACGGATCTTGACGATCAGCTCCTCGCCGGTGTGCACGCGCTGCCCGTCGACCTCGGTGATGAGGTCGCCCGCCCGGAGACCGGCCCGCTCGCCCGGACCGCCCTTGGCCACGGCGGGGCCGCCGCGCGCGCTCCGGCTGTCGATGCGGGCGCCGTCGCCGGTGTAGCCCATGTCGAGGGTGACGCCTATCACCGGGTGGGTGGCGTGGCCGTTGTTGATCAGCTCCTCGGCGACGCGCCTGGCCTGGTTGACGGGGATGGCGAAGCCCAGCCCGATGGAGCCGGCCTGGCCGCTCCCCGAGTCCGTCGCGCTGCCGGCGGAGCGGATGGCGGAGTTGATGCCGATGACCTGGGCGCGGGAGTCGAGGAGCGGTCCGCCGGAGTTGCCCGGATTGATCGGGGCGTCGGTCTGCAGGGCGTCGACGTACGACACGTCGCTGCCGTCGCCCTTCTCGCCGCCCGCGGTGATGGGCCGTTCCTTGGCGCTGATGATGCCGGAGGTGACGGTGTTGGCGAGGTCGAAGGGGGCGCCGATGGCGACGACGGGGTCGCCGACCCGGACGTCGTCGGAGTTGCCGAGGGGCAGCGGGGTGAGCCCGCTGACACCGTGGACCTGGACGACGGCGAGGTCGTAGCCGCTGTCCCGGCCGACGACCGTGGCCTTGACGGTGTCGCCGGTGCTGAACGTCACGGATATCCGGCCGCCCGACGCGGCGGGCGCCACGACGTGGTTGTTGGTGAGGATGTGCCCGCGGGTGTCCAGCACGAAGCCGGTGCCGGTGTCCTCCTCGTCGGTGCCGGAGATGTGCAGGGTGACCACGCTGGGCAGCGCGCGGGCGGCGATGCCGGCCACGCTGTCCGGCGCCCGCCCGGCGGGCACGCTCCCGGCCTGCGGCAGCCGTACCCGGTCCCCCAGGCCCTCGCGCTCGACATAGGCGCCGACGACCCCGCCGACCCCCGCGGCCACCAGCGCCACGGCCAGGGTCCACACGAGCAGGAGCCGCTTCGCCCGCCTGCCGCGCTGCCGGTCCGTCAGGACGCCGGCCCCGGTCTGCTGGAGCGGGCCGCGCGCGAGGATCTGCTCGCTGGGCGAGCCTGCGGCCCAGGGGTCGTAGCGCCGCCAGGGGTCGGCGGGAGGCGGGTCCCCGGGGGTTCCGAACCCGGAACCGGCCGTCACTGCCACCGACGCCGGCACGGGAGCCGAGGGCGCCGGTACGGGAGCCCCGGGAGCCCCGGGAGCCCCGACCGCTGATACAGGAGCCGAGGGGGCCGGTACAGACGTCCCGGCCGCCGGTAGAGGAACCGTCGGCGCCGGTGCTCCGGGCGGCGGGGTCGACGGCGGGCGTGCGGCCGTACCCGGGGCCGGGGTCGCCGCCGGGTGCTGGACCGGCGGGGCGGGAGCCCAGGGACCGGGTTCGCCGTACGGCGGGGTGCCGTACGGGTCCGGGTCGTGCAATGGAGTCGGCCGGTCGTCGGGAGGCGTCCGAACCGGATCACCCGCCGCGCGCCCCCCCGGGGCGTCCACCGCCGGCCCCGTCGGCCCGAAGCCGCCGTCGGCCGTGGAGCCGGCGCCGTCCGGCACGCCCGATGTGGGCTGCGGTGCGGTCAGCGGACGCGGCAACTCGAAGTCGTCCGGTGTCTCGCGCGCGGCCGCCGCCGCTCCCTCCGGTTCCTCCCCCGGCGGGACACGGTTCCCCTCGTTCATGCTCTCCCCACGGCCGGCCGCGACCACCCGCTTCTGCGGCCGCGGAACGTCGACTGCGCGCCCGGGTCATCGCCGCGGGCACGGCCCTCGCAGGATTCAACCAGGTTCGCGGGCCGTGGCGCAGCGGCCGGTCAGGGGGTGCGGTGCGACGGGGAAGGCGATGCCGTCGGCGTCGGAGCCAGACCGGGGACCGGGGAGGACCGCAGGCCGGAACCGGGGACCTCCGGGGCCACCGACCAGTTCGTCAGCGGGAGGACCATGTTCTCGTCCAGCGGGCGTATCAACGGGGACACGGCAGCCGCACCGGCCGTCATCGGCGCGGTCAGCCGGCGGGCGGCCCCCTGGCTCTGCCCGGCCAGGGCCGTCAGCACTCCGGGGACCAGCGGCGCGGACATGGCGGTCGGCGCCGTCGTCGTCCCGCCGAGCAGCGCGCCGCCCTGGGCGAGCGACGATCCCGTCGACCGGCGGCGCTGGGTCTCCGGCGTCGCCGCGCCCCCGCCGGCGCCCGCCGTACGGGCCGGGATCACGTTGTTGCCCGAGGCGCCGCGGGCGTCCACGGCCGTGTCCCCCGGGATGGCGCTGGTCACGCCGCCGAGGGCCACCGCGGCCAGCGACACGGCGCCCGCGGCGGCGACCGCGAACCGCAGCCCGCGCGAGGAACGGCCGTCGTCCGGGCGCCCGACGGGATGGACGCGGAAACCGCGGTCCTCGACGGCGGGGGCCACCGCATGCGGGCGCGCGGGTACGTACCCGAAGGCGAAGCGATCGCCGCGGCGCACGCCGAAGACCCCGGAGGCCCCGGCGTCGGGGCCGCTTCCGAAGAGGCCGTCCTCGGGCGTCCCGCCGTCCGGGTCGCCTCCGCCGGGCAGGCCCTGGAGGCGGGCCAGGAAGCTCTCGGAGGGCGGGGGCGGTGCGGCCTCCGCGAACACGTTCTTCAGCCGGCGCTGAGCGTCCGCCTCGGCCTTGCACCGGGCACAGGTCGCCAGGTGCGCGAGGACGCGCTCACGCGTCTCATGACCGAGCTCTCCGTCCACAAGGGCGGAGAGCCGGTCTCCCAGGTGCTGCTCTGCGAGGTGCCCCTCCGCAGGCTTCGGCCGTGATCCGGTCACGCGGTCGCGCCCCCTCCCCCCAGAGCGGGAACACGGGCCAGGAAGGTGCGCCGCTCGGCCGCGCGGGCCTCCGGGGAGCGGTGCGCCAGGGCCTTGCGGAGCTGGGAGCGGCCGCGGTGGATGCGGGAGCGGACCGTGCCGAGCTTCACGCCGAGGGTCGCGGCGATCTCCTCGTACGACAGTCCCTCGATGTCGCACAGGACGACGGCGGCGCGGAACTCGGGCGCGAGGGTGTCGAGGGCCTGCTGGACGTCGGCGTCGAAGTGGGCGTCGTTGAACAGCTGCTGCGGGGTGGGCTCCCGGCTGGCCAGGCGCTCGGCCGCGTCCTCGCCGAGGGCGTCGAAGCGGATGCGCTGCTTGCGCCGGACCATGTCCAGGAAGAGGTTCGTGGTGATGCGGTGCAGCCAGCCCTCGAAGGTGCCCGGCGAGTACGTCGACAGGGAGCGGAAGACACGGACGAAGACCTCCTGGGTGAGGTCCTCGGCGTCGTGCTGGTTTCCGGTGAGGCGGTAGGCCAGGCGGTAGACGCGGCCGCTGTGCGTGCTGACGATCTCGTCCCACGTGGGCGGAGTCCACGCCTGTCCGTCCGCGTCGGTGGAGAAGGTCGCGGTCGGGCGCTCGCCTGCGGCGTGGTGGTCAGCGGTGTCGGTCACGGATTTCGGCCTGCCCGCCGACCCGAGGAAGCGCCGCAGCACTCCTCCCCGGTCCCCGGGCGCAGCCGCACCTCCCCTGTCGGCTCTGGTGGTGTCCAGTGGAGCCCCTACCATAGCCACCTCGCCCGTTAGCTCCGGATAAGCGGTTTTACGAGAATTTGATACATGCTGATGCGGCTGCGTCAGCACTTGCTCGGCGTCCTGATCCACCTCTTACCCCCCGCAGTACCCCCAGCTACGTCTCTTCCTTATAAACGCCCGGTCCCATCTGCGGGTTCCCGACGCCAACGGATACAGTCACGCCCAGGCAACCACGGGGACAGGAGAGGGTCATTACCGGCAACCGGCAGACGAGCTGGGCGTTCGCCGACGCCTTTGTCGCCGAGGACGAAGCGCTGCGCTGGGCCCGCGACCGGGCCCGCGAGGCAGGGCTGCGCTCGGTGTCGCCCGGCACGGGCGCCGCGCTGCGACTGCTCGCCGCCTCCGTGGACGCGAAGGCCGTGGCGGAGATCGGCACAGGCTGCGGGGTGTCGGGGATCCATCTGCTGCACGGCATGCGCCCGGACGGCGTGCTCACCACGGTCGACCCGGAGCCGGAGCACCAGCAGTTCGCCCGGCAGGCCTTGCGCGCCTGCGGCTTCGCCAGCAACCGGGCCCGCTTCATCCCCGGCCGCGCGCTCGACGTCCTGCCCCGGCTCGCGGACGCCGGCTACGACCTCGTCTTCTGCGACGGGGACCGGCAGGAGTACCTCGACTACCTCGCTGAATCGTTGCGCCTGCTGCGCCCGGGCGGCCTGGTGGTCTTCGAGGGCGTCTTCGCGAACGGCCGCACGGTCGGTTCGGGGCCGCAGCCGACGGAGGTGCTGCGGCTGCGCGAGCTGCTGCGCACGGTGCGCGAGAGCCAGGAGCTGATCACGTCACTGCTGCCGGTGGGCGACGGGCTGCTGTGCGCGGTCAAGCGGTGAGCCGGCACGGCGCGGGGAGAGCGCGGGGCCCGGGGACGCGGCTGCCCCGGCACCACGTACGATGCCGGGGCAGCCGAGAGGACTGACTCGCGCCTCAGACGACGACCTTCTTGAGGGCGTCGCCGAGCGCCTCGGCCTCGTCAGGGGTCAGCTCGACGACGAGTCGACCGCCGCCTTCGAGCGGAACGCGCATGACGATGCCCCGCCCCTCCTTGGTCACCTCGAGCGGGCCATCGCCCGTCCGCGGCTTCATGGCCGCCATGCTCGTTCCCCTTCCTGAAACCAGGCTCATCGTCTGCCGACGGCGCCCGGGCGGGCACCCGCGGTCCGAAACGGACACGCGACACCGGCATCGAACACATTGCTTCCCAGCCATTATCCCGCATCCCACGACCCGATGACCAACATCAGTCGGCATCGCTTGGGCAACGCGCGCGAGCAAAACCACTCAATTCGGGGATGTGGCTGCGATACTGCTCCGCCGCACCGGCACGCACCGGCCGGCTCCGGTCCTTTTTTCTTTGACGCAGGTCACACGTCCGGTCCGGTCCGTGCCCGGCGATCTCCGCCATGCTGTCCTCAGACAGCGACGTACTGAGCGGTACGTCACCAGCCGCGACACGGGAGGGTATCCGTCATGGCCGACACCGTGCTCTACGAGGTGAGCGACGGGCTCGCGACGATCACGCTGAACCGCCCGGAGGCGATGAACGCGCTGAACGTCGCGACCAAGGTCGCCCTGCGGGAGGCCGCGGAGGCCGCGGCGCAGGACACCGCGGTACGGGCGATCCTGCTGACCGCCGCCGGGGACCGGGCGTTCTGCGTCGGCCAGGACCTCAAGGAGCACATCGGGCTGCTCGCGGCGGACCGCGAGGCCGGGTCCGGGCAGACGATGAGCACGGTCAAGGAGCACTACAACCCGATCGTGCGGGCCCTGGCCGGGGCGCCGAAGCCGGTCGTCGCCGCGGTGAACGGCGTCGCGGCCGGGGCGGGCTTCGGCTTCGCGCTCGCCGCGGACTACCGGGTGGTCGCCGACACGGCGGCCTTCAACACCTCCTTCGCGGGCGTGGCGCTGACCGCCGACTCCGGCGTCTCCTGGACGCTGCCGCGGGTGATCGGCCCGAGCCGCGCCACCGACCTGCTCCTCTTCCCGCGCACCATCAGCGCCCAGGACGCGCTGGAGCTGGGCATCGCCAACCGGGTCGTCCCGGCGGGCGAGCTGCGCGCCGAGGCCGAGAAGACGGCGCGGGCGCTGGCCGAGGGCCCGACGGTCGCCTACGCGGCGATCAAGGAGGCGGTGGCCCACGGCCTGACGCACTCCCTCGTCGAGACCCTGGAGAAGGAGGACGAGCTGCAGACCCGGGCCGGGCGGTCCGAGGACCACGCGATCGCCGTGCAGGCGTTCGTGAACAAGGAGAGGCCGAAGTACCTGGGCCGCTGAGCGACCGGTCAGCGGGCGGGCGGGCTGTTCCTGCTGATGCAGGTCTCCAGGTGGTCGTCGACCAGCCCGCACGCCTGCATCAGGGCGTACGCGGTCGTCGGGCCGACGAATCTGAGGCCCCGTTTCTTCAGCGCCTTCGACAGGGCCGTCGACTCCGGGGTGACCGCCGGGACGTCGGCGAGTGTCCTCGGTGCCGGGCGGCCCGCCGGGTCCGGGGCGTGGGACCAGATCAGCTCGTCCAGCTCGCCCTCGGCCCAGTCGGCGAGCACGCGCGCGTTGGCGAGCGTGGCGTCGACCTTGGCGCGGTTGCGGATGATGCCCGGGTCGGCCAGCAACCGCTCGCGGTCCTCCTCGGTGAAGGCGGCGACCTTCTCGATGCGGAAGCCGGCGAAGGCCGCGCGGAAGCCCGGGCGGCGCCGCAGGATCGTGATCCAGGACAGGCCCGACTGGAAGGCCTCCAGGCTGATCCGCTCGAAGAGGGCGTCGTCGCCGTGGACCGGGCGGCCCCACTCCTCGTCGTGGTACGAGACGTAGTCGTCGGTGGACAGGGCCCACGGGCAGCGCAGCGCGCCGTCCGGCCCGGCCACGGCGGTCGCGTCGCTCACCGCTGGTCCCCCGGGTGGTCGTGCTTCTCCAGGCGGGCGTGCGCGGCGGCGGCCCGGGCGCCCGCCAGCGCGGACTCCAGGTCGGCGATGCGGGCGTCCCGCTCGGCCAGCTCGGCGGCGAGGCGGCCGAGGGCGTCGTCGACATCCGCCATGCGGTAGCCGCGCGGGGCGAGCGGGAAGCGCAGGGTCTCCACGTCGGCTCGGTGCACCGGGCGGTCCGCGGGCAGCGGGTCCTGCAGCCGCTCGGGCCCCGCCTCGGGCAGCGGGCCGCTCTCGCCGCCGCCCACCACGGCGAGAGTCACCGCGGCGACCACGACGGCCAGCGCGACGACCAGGAACAAGAACATCACCATCGCCTTAGGGTCCCCACGCTCGATGCCGGACGCTGTGCCGGACGCCGAATCTGTCAGAGTCCGATCGTGCCATGCGAGTCTGACAGTTAGGGTCGCAGGCGGTCGTACTGCCGGACGTACTACGAGAGGTCACAGCGGATGCTCAGGCTGGGCAGGCGGGATTTCGGGCCGCACGATCGGGTGATCATGGCGATCGTGAACCGGACCCCGGACTCCTTCTACGACCAGGGTGCCACTTTTCGCGACGAGCCGGCCCTCGCCCGTGTGGAGCAGGCGGTGGCCGAGGGCGCCGCGATCATCGACATCGGCGGGGTGAAGGCCGGCCCCGGCGAGGAGGTGTCGGCCGAGGAGGAGGCGCGGCGCACGGTCGGCTTCGTGGCCGAGGTGCGGCGCCGCTTCCCCGACGTGATCATCAGCGTCGACACCTGGCGGGCCGAGGTCGGCGAGGCGGTGTGCGAGGCGGGCGCCGACCTGCTGAACGACGCGTGGGGCGGCGTCGACCCGGGGCTCGCGGAGGTGGCGGCGCGGTACCGGGTGGGGCTGGTGTGCACGCACGCGGGCGGTGTCCAGCCGCGCACCCGCCCGCACCGGGTGGCGTACGACGACGTCATGGCCGACATCCTCGACGTGACCGTGGGACTCGCCGAGCGGGCGGTGTCGCTCGGGGTGCCGCGCGAGTCGGTGCTGATCGATCCCGGGCACGACTTCGGCAAGAACACGCGGCACAGCCTGGAGGCGACGCGGCGGCTGGACGAGATGGTCGCGACGGGGTGGCCGGTCCTGGTCTCCCTGTCCAACAAGGACTTCGTCGGGGAGACGCTGGACCGCCCGGTGAAGGAACGGCTCGTCGGCACGCTCGCGACGACCGCGGTGTCCGCGTGGCTGGGCGCGCAGGTGTACCGCGTCCACGAGGTGGCCGAGACGCGCCAGGTCCTGGACATGGTGGCCTCGATCGCCGGGCACCGGGCGCCGGCGGTCGCGCGGAGGGGGCTGGCGTAGGTTCCCCCACCGCCCCAGCCGCTGCCGCTCAGTCGCGGGTGCGCCCGACGTGTTCGATGTTCGATGTGTTCGATGTGTTCGATGGGGAGGGTTCGGGCCTCCGGGTCGGTGCGCCAGGGGATGCCGCCCCGCTCTAGCGGCCCGCCTCCTTCGAGACCAGGCCCACGGCTTCCTTCACGTCGTCCGTCACGTGGAACAGGAGCAGATCCTTGTCGGCCGCCTTGCCCTGGGCCACCACCGTGTTCTCCAGCCAGGACACCAGGCCGCCCCAGTACTCGCTGCCGAAGAGGACGATCGGGAAGCGGGTGACCTTCTGGGTCTGGACCAGGGTCAGCGCCTCGAAGAGCTCGTCCAGGGTGCCGAGGCCGCCCGGCAGCACCACGAAGCCCTGGGCGTACTTCACGAACATCATCTTGCGGACGAAGAAGTAGCGGAAGTTCAGGCCGATGTCGACGTAGGGGTTGAGCCCCTGCTCGAAGGGCAGCTCGATGCCGAGCCCGACCGAGATGCCGCCCGCCTCGCACGCGCCCTTGTTGGCCGCCTCCATGGCTCCCGGGCCGCCACCCGTGATCACCGCCCAGCCGGCCTCCACCAGCCCCCGGCCGAGCCGCACCCCGGCGTCGTACTCCGCCGAGTCCACCGGCGTGCGCGCCGAGCCGAACACGCTGATCGCGGGCGGCAGCTCGGCCAGCGTGCCGAAGCCCTCGATGAACTCCGACTGGATGCGCAGCACGCGCCAGGGGTCGGTGTGGACCCAGTCCGAAGGGCCGCCCGCGTCCAGCAGCCGCTGGTCGGTCGTGCTGGCCGTGACCTGGCCCCGCCGTCGGAGCACCGGTCCGAGCCGCTGCTCGTCCGGCGGGACCTTCTTCCCCTCGGGATTGCCGGTAGGCATGTGTGCTCCCTCCGATTGCGGGTGGTTCGAGGCCAGCGTAGGTCCACGGTGGTGACGGACGGCGGACATGCGCATGTCGGCCTTGCGAGCGTCGGCCGGGCCAAGGGCCGCCCCCGCGCTCCTCACGCGGTCAGCCACCTCCGCAGCCGCTCCTCGCCCGCAAGGATCCTGGCCGTCTCGACCCGCTCGTCGCGCTTGTGCGCCAGGTGCGGATTGCCCGGGCCGTAGTTGACCGCCGGAATGCCGAGCGCGGAGAAACGGGACACGTCCGTCCAGCCGTACTTGGGCCGGGGGGTGCCGCCCACCGCCTCGATGAAGGCCGCCGCGGCCGGGTGCGAGAGGCCGGGCAGCGCGCCGCCGCTGTGGTCGTCGACCACGAACTCGGCCACACCGCAGTCCGCGAACACCTCGCGGACGTGCGCGATCGCCTCCTCCTCGGTGCGGTCGGGGGCGTAGCGGAAGTTGACCGTCACCACGCACTCGTCGGGGATCACGTTGCCCGCGACGCCGCCGCTGACGCCCACCGCGTTCAGGCCCTCGCGGTACTCCAGGCCGTCGATCACCGGGTAGCGGGGCTGGTAGGCGGCCAGGCGGGCCAGGATCGGCGCGGCGGCGTGGATGGCGTTGGCGCCCATCCAGGAGCGGGCCGAGTGGGCGCGCTCGCCGGTGGTCTTCAGCAGCACCCGCAGGGTGCCCTGGCAGCCGCCCTCGACCTCGCCGTCGGAGGGCTCCAGCAGGACCGCGAAGTCGCCCGCCAGCCACTCGGGGTGGGCCTCGGCCACGTGCCCCAGGCCGTTGAGGTGGGCGGCGACCTCCTCGTTGTCGTAGAAGACGAAGGTCAGGTCGCGGTTGGGGGCCGGGACCGTGGCCGCGATGCGCAACTGGACCGCCACGCCCGACTTCATGTCGCAGGTGCCGCAGCCCCACAGCACGCCGTCCTCGTCGAGGCGCGAGGGCACGTTGTCCGCGATCGGCACGGTGTCGATGTGCCCGGCCAGGATCACCCGCTCGGCCCGGCCCAGGTCCGTGCGGGCGATCACGTTGTTGCCGTACCGGTCCACCGTCAGGTGCGGCAGGGCGCGCAGCGCGGTCTCGATCGCGTCCGCGAGCGGCTTCTCGGTGCCGCTCTCGGAGGGGAAGTCCACGAGCTGCGCGGTGAGCGCGGCGGCGTCCAGCGTGAGGTCAAGCGACGTTTCGGCCATGCGTCCGACCCTAGCGCGCCACCTTCGCTCGCCCATGCGTTCGCATCTTGCGAACCCCGGGGTGGGGGGCGGGGCGGCTCCAGTACCTTGTACCGCGTGTCAGAGCCGTCCCCCACCCGTCCCAAGCGTCGCGGCCGCCTCTTCCGTTTCGCCGCGGCCCTGTTGGTCCTGTGCGGCGTCGCCGCCTACCTCGTGGTGCAGTACGTCACCGGAGGCGGCGGAGCGCGCGGCTGCAAGGTGGTCGCCGCCTCGGGCGGCGGGGCGTCGTACGAGTTCACGCCCGAGCAGGCGGCGAACGCGGCGACGATCGCCGCCGTCGGCACCGGGCGGAACATGCCCGAGCGGGCCGTCACCATCGCCCTCGCCACCGCGATCCAGGAGTCGGGGCTGCGCAACATCCAGCACGGCGACCGGGATTCGCTCGGCCTGTTCCAGCAGCGGCCCTCGCAGGGCTGGGGCACCGAGCGCCAGATCATGGACCCCACGTACGCGGCCGGCATCTTCTACGCCCATCTCGCCAAGGTCCCGGACTATGCCAGCCTGCCGCTGACGGTGGCCGCCCAGCGGGTGCAGCGCAGCGGCTACCCGGAGGCGTACGCCAAGCACGAGCCGGACGCCGCGCTGCTGGCGGCGGCGCTGACCGGGCGTGCCGCGGCCACCCTGACCTGCGACGGGCGCCCGGGCGCCACGACCGCCGCGACCGGTCCGGACGCGGTACGGGCCGCGCTGGTACGGGACTTCGGGCGGGACGCGCTGCAGGAGACCGGCGCGGAGGTGGGCGGGACGCCCGTGCCCTCGCCGTCCCCCCGGCCGAGCGTGACGGCGACGGCGAGCGGGCGGACCGTGACCGTTCCGGTGCCCCTGGGCGCGCGGAAGGACACGACCGGGCGCACCGAGCGGGAGCGGGGCTGGCAGCTGGCGCACTGGGCGGTGGCCAACTCCTCGGCGCTGCACATCCAGCGGGTGTCGTACGCCGGGCGGGTGTGGACCGCGGGCAGCAGCGACAGCCAGTGGAAGAACGCCTCGTCGGCCGGGGCCGGCGGTGCGGAGAGGTCCGTGGGCGCCGTCCGGATCGTGACCGGACAGTAGTGCGGGGGCTCGCCCGGGCGGGTGGTGCGGCCGCGGCGCGCCCGGCCGCCCGGACGAACCGAGGACCGGTTCCGGGGACCCGCCCACATCAAGGGCCGTAAGGATTCTGCGGCCTTTCGGGCGGATGCTATTTGCCCGTTTTTATCCACACCTGATAATGCGATGCGTTATCCATTCTTTACCCGGGGCGTCCGCAACCTTCGCGGGCTTCGAGCGGTAGTCACGGCGTCCGGGCACGGACACACCACCGTTCTCTCCCGTCGAATGGAGCATCATGTCCCTCCCTCTGACCCGCCGGATCGCCCGTGCCGCGCTGCTCGTCGCAGCGGGAGCGGCTGCCGGGGTCGGTGCGGCCGGCTCCGCCGGTGCGGCCACGAACCTGCCGCCGGCCAGCCCGAACGTGGGCGGCCTGACCTCGCTGGACGGGGCGCACGTCGGCGACACGGTCGACGGAGCCGCGCAGAACGTCACCACGCTCGCCGGCGACGCGGGCAGCAACGCGCTCAAGCAGGCGGTGCCGGCCGCGGGCAGGACCGGTGGCGCTGCCCTGAAGAAGGCGACCCCCGCGGCGCAGAAGGCCGCGGGGGACGCGGCCGGGACCGCGGGCGGTGTCCTCGCGGAGACCGCGGCCGACGCGACGAAGGGCGGTCTGCCGACGGGCTCCCTCGCCCAGGGCGGTCTGCCGGCGGGCTCCCTCGCCAAGGGCGGCCTGCCGGTCCAGGGGCTCCCGCTGGGCGGCTGAGTCACGCTCCGAGCGGCGACGGGGTCCGGGGCCTTCCCCGGGCCCCGTCGCCGTGTCACCGCCGCAGCGGCTACAGACGGGCGACCGCCGCCTGGATCCGCTCGTCCGTCGCGGTCAGGGCCACGCGGACGAACCTCTCGCCCGCCTCGCCGTAGAAGTCGCCGGGGGCGACCAGGATGCCCAGGTCGGCCAGGTGGGCGACCGTCTCCCAGCAGGACTCGTCGCGGGTGGCCCAGAGGTACAGGCTCGCCTCGCTGTGCTCGATGCGGAAGCCGTGGCCGAGCAGGGCCGCCCGCAGGGCCTCGCGGCGGGCCGCGTAGCGCTCGCGCTGCTCGTGGACGTGGACGTCGTCGCCGAGGGCGGCCACGACCGCCGCCTGCGTCGGCGCCGGGGTCATCATGCCGCCGTGCTTGCGGATCTCCAGCAGGGGCCCGAGGACGGCCGGGTCGCCGGCGACGAAGGCGGCGCGGTAGCCGGCCAGGTTGGAGCGCTTGGACAGGGAGTGGACGGCGACGATGCCGTCGTAGGAGCCGCCGTTGACCTCCGGGTGCAGCACCGACACCGGGTCGGCCTCCCAGCCCAGCTCCAGGTAGCACTCGTCGGAGAAGACCAGGACGCCGTGCTCGCGGGCCCAGGCGACGATGTCCGCCAGGTCCTGCCGGGGGATGACCCTGCCCGTCGGGTTGGACGGCGAGTTCAGCCACAGCAGCCTCAGGCCGGCCGGGTCCAGCTCGCGGGGGTCGTCGTAGACCACGTGGTCGGCGCGGGCCAGCCGGGCGCCCACCTCGTAGGTCGGGTAGGCCAGGCGCGGATACGCGACCTTGTCGCCGGGGCCGAGGCCCAGCTGGGTCGGGAGCCAGGCCACCAGCTCCTTGGACCCGACGACCGGCAGGACGTGGCGGTGGGTCACGCCGCGGGCGCCCAGGCGGCGCTCCAGCCAGCCGGTGATCGCGTCGCGCAGGGCGGGGGTGCCCCAGACCGTCGGATAGCCCGGGGAGTCGGCCGCGTCGATCAGGGCCTTCTGGATCGGTTCGGGGACCGGGTCGACCGGGGTGCCGACGGAGAGGTCGACGATCCCGTCGGGGTGCGCGGCGGCCGTCTTCTTGTACGGCTCCAGCTTGTCCCAGGGAAAAGTGGGGAGCCGGTCGGAGACTGCGGACACGGGAATCAGGCTCACTTTCGTACGGTGCGGCAAACGCCTCGGTCCCGTACAGCGGTGATCGGGACGATCGGGCCGTACGGGACCGAGGCGGCGCGGTGTGGGTGCCGCTTGGCGCTCAGACGGTCACTCGCCCTGCGGCGGCAGCGCGGCGACGAGGGGGTGGTCGCGCTCGATCAGCCCCAGCTTGCTGGCACCGCCGGGAGAGCCCAGCTCGTCGAAGAACTCGACGTTCGCCTTGTAGTAGTCCTTCCACTCCTCCGGGACGTCGTCCTCGTAGAAGATCGCCTCGACCGGGCAGACCGGCTCACAGGCACCACAGTCGACGCATTCGTCCGGGTGGATGTACAAGGACCGCTGGCCCTCGTAGATGCAGTCGACCGGGCACTCCTCGATGCACGCCTTGTCCTTGACGTCGACACAAGGCTGCGCGATGACGTAGGTCACGCTGTCGTTCCTCCTCGATAGGGCGCTGGCGGGCCTCCTCAGGCTCCGCCGCCTGGCGCGCGGGAGCGCGGCGTCGTCGATGCCCGCCCCTAGTATCTCCGTTCCGGAGCATGATCCGAACAGGAGGGGTGAACTGACCAGTGGAAATCTCGGCGACAGGACGCCTGGTCGTCCGTATCACCCCCGATGACGTGGGAAAACGTGTATCCGTGCGGCGCTTGAGCGAACCTGGCGCGTCGCGGGAGTTCACCGACACGGTCGGTGTTCTCACATCATGGGACGACGGCGTGCTCATGATCACACGACGCGACGGGCGCAGCGTCCACATCCCGCAATCGGCGCTGGTCGCGGGCAAGGTCATTCCCGCCGCCCCCGCCCGTCGGCGCGGTCCGGCCGCCTCCTACGAGGAGCTGGCGCACGTCAGCTCGCGCGGGTGGCGGCCGGTGGAGAGCGAGCGGCTCGGCGCGTGGGAGCTCAGGGCCGCCGCGGGGTTCACCCGGCGCGCCAACAGCGTGCTGCCGCTCGGCGATCCCGGCCGCCCGCTCGACGCGGCCCTGGACGCCGTACGACGCTGGTACGGCGAGCGCGGCCTGCCCGCCTACCTGCAGGCCGCGACCGGCGCGGAGGGCACCCAGGAGCTGCTGTGCGCCGAACTGGAGCGGCGCGGCTGGGTGCGGGAGGTGACCGCCGAGCTGTGGACGGGCGCCCTGGCGCCGGTCGCCGACCGCGCGGAGGGCCGGGACGTCGTCCTCGCCCGGCAGGCGGACGAGGCGTGGCTCGCGCGGTACCGGCGCAAGGGGGTGAGCGAGGTGGCCCTGCGCGTGCTCGAAGGCGGCCCGTCCGTCTGGTTCGCCTCCGTGCCCGGTGCTGAGGGCGCGCCCCCGGCGGCCATCGGGCGGTGTGTCGTGGACGGGCGCTGGGCCGGCTTCGCTGCCGTCGAGGTGGACCCCGGGCGGCGACGGCAGGGGCTCGCCACCGAGGTGATGGCCGCCCTCGCCCGGCGCGCCCTGGACGAGGGCGCCTCGGCGGCCTGGCTCCAGGTCGAGACGGACAACGAGCCGGCGCGGGCGCTGTACGCCGCGCTGGGCTTCGCCCGGCACCACGCCTACCACCACTACCGGGCACCGGCCCCGGAATCGTCCCGGTCCGAACGGTCGTAGGAATCACCGTGGACGGGCATGAGCCTCCCATGCGCCACCGCTCTCTGCCGCCTCCGTATCCGCCGCCGCCGGAGCGCTCCTGCGAGCTGCGCCGGAGGTTCGCCGAGGAGGCCCGCTCCGAGCGGCCGGACCTGTCGGCGCTGTGTCTGCTGATCGGTGCGGAGGCGGACGGCTCGCTGGACGAGGCCGGCATCGACGCCGCGCAGGCGGAGCTGGACCGGCTGGCGGGCGAGCTGCCGTACCGGCCGGGCGGTCCGCGCGCATGGGCGGAGGCGGTACGACGGCTGCTGGGGGCGCGGTACGGGTTCCACGGGTCCCCGGCCGACTACCGGCGGCTGGAGTCCTCGCTGCTGCACGAGGTGCTGCGGCGGCGGCGTGGGCTGCCGATCCTGCTGTCGGTGGTGTGGCTGGAGGTCGCGCGCCGGGCGGGGGCTCCGGTGTACGGGGTGGCGCTGCCGGGGCACTTCGTGGTCGGGTTCGGGACGGCCGGGGAGCAGGTGCTGGCCGATCCCTTCGACGGCGGTCGGGTGCTGACCGGCACCGACGCCGAGCTGCTCGTCGTGGGCGCCACGGGGGCGCCGCTGCATCCCTCGATGCTGGAGCCGGCCACACCTCTGGAGGTCGTGCAGCGCATCCTGAACAACATCAGGGCGTGGGCGGCGGCCCGGCCCGAGCGGTCGGACGTCGCCCTGTGGGCGGTGGACCTGGCCCTGCTGATCCCGGCCCACCCGGCCCGGCTGCGCTACGAGCGCGGTCAACTCCTGGTGCAGCGCGGACAGTTCGTCGCGGGCGCCGGGGAACTGGAGACCTACGCCGACCTGATCGAGGTGGTCGACGAGCCGGCCGCCGAGAAGGTGCGGCAGCAGGCGCGCACGGCACGGGCGAAGCTCAACTGACCCCTCAGAGCCAGCCCTTCTCCCGCGCGATGCGCACCGCCTCCGCCCGGTTGCGGACCGCCAGCTTCTGGATGGCTGTGGAGAGGTAGTTGCGGACCGTGCCCTGGGACAGGTGGAGGGCCTTGGCCAGCTCGGCGTTGGTGGAGCCGTCGGCGGCCGCGCGCAGCACCTCCCGTTCGCGGTCGGTGAGCGGGTTGGCGCCCTCGGCGAGGGCGGCGGCGGCCAGCGTGGGGTCGATGACCCGCTCGCCGGCGAGCACCCTGCGCACCGCGTCGGCGAGCTGGGCCGCGGGCGCGTCCTTGACGAGGAAGGCGTCGGCGCCCGCCTCCATGGCGCTGCGCAGATAGCCGGGGCGGCCGAAGGTGGTGAGGACGACCAGCTTCACCTGCGGGAACTCCCGGTGCACCCGGGCCGCCGCCTCGATGCCGGTGCAGCCCGGCATCTCGATGTCGAGCAGCGCAACGTCCACGCCGTGCGCGCCGACGGCCCCGAGCACCTCGTCCCCGCGCGAGACCTGGGCCACGACCTCGATGTCGTCCTCCAGGCCGAGCAGGGCGGCCAGCGCCTCGCGGACCATCGACTGGTCCTCGGCCAGCAGGACCTTGATCGTGCTCGTCATGCCCCGGATCCTACGTCCACCCGGGTGGCCGTGGGCACGCGGGCGACCAGCCGGAACCCGTGCCTGACCCGGCCCGCCTCCAGGGTTCCGCCGGCCTTCTCCAGACGCTCGGTGAGACCGGTCAGGCCGTTGCCGGGGCCGTCGCCGGAGCCGCCCGATCCGTCGTCCTGGACGGAGAGTTCGAGCATCGGCCCGTCCAGGGTCTGGCGGTGCACGAGCTCGACGACGCAGCGGTCGGCGCCGCTGTGGCGGACCACGTTGGTGACCGCCTCGCGCAGCGCCCAGGCCAGGGCGGACTCGGCCTGCTCCGGCACCTCGGCGAGGTCGGGCTCGGCGGGGATCTCGGCGGTGACGCCGGCGGCGGTGAGGGCGACCTGGGCGCCGGCGAGTTCGGCGGCGAGCCGGGGCCGCCGGTAGCCGGTGACGGCCTCGCGGACGTCGACCAGGGCCTGCCGGCTGACCCGCTCGATGTCGCCGACCTGCTGGGCCGCCCGGTCGGGGTGGTCGGGCAGCATCCGCCCGGCCAGCTCGCTCTTCAGCGTGATCAGCGACAGGGAGTGGCCGAGCAGGTCGTGCAGGTCGCGGGCGAGGCGCAGCCGCTCCTCGTTGGCGGCGAGCTGGGCGACGGTGGCCCGGGCCTTGCGCAACTCGACCGTCGTGCGGACCAGTTGGCCGACGCCGACCATCGCGAACCCGATGAGCACCACGAGGATCAGGTTGTCGGTCGGCTCCTGCCCGTCGTACAGGCCGACCAGGAACATCACCACGCCCGTGGCCGGGATCGCCCAGTAGGCGGCCCGGACCGGCAGGGTCGCCCCGCACGCCACCGAGAGGTAGACGAAGAGCCCGAGCCAGGGGCTGCCGAGCGTGAGGGCCAGCACGGGGGCCAGGACGCCGAGGACCGACAGCAGGGACAGGACCGTCCGCGGTGCGAACGGCCGGCCCATGTTGCGGAAGACCAGCGACAGGTAGGCCCCGACGAACGCGGCGAGGCCGAGTGCGCCGGCCACGGTGGCGCCGGTGCCGTGCCGGCCGCCGGTCAGGTCCTGGATCGGCGAGCTGAGGAAGATCAGCCAGACCCCGATCCACAGCACCTTGACCCTGAGCTCGCGCCGGGTGCGGGCCCCCTGGCCGATCCGCACCTGGTGCTCCGGCCGCTGCTCGCCGCTGCACGGGTCTTCCGTCATGATGCTCACGCCTTCAGCGTGTCCTTCCGGTACAGCCAGGCCGCGCCGCCCGCGAAGAGGACGAAGTAGACGGCGAGGATGGCGATGTCCGTCGCGTTCGGGGCCTGGCTCTGCTCGATCGCCCGCCCCAGTGCAGCGTACGCGTGCGTGGGCAGCCATTTCGCGATGTCCTGCAGCGTCTGCGGGAACGTCGTGGACGGCATCCACAGGCCGCCGAGGATCGACAGACCGAAGTAGACGATCATCGTGATCGGGCGGACCGCGTCCCCGGAGGCGACGTAGCCGATGGCGACGCCGAGCGCGGCGAAGACGAGGCTGCCGGCCCAGATGACCCCGGTGAGGGCGAGCCACTGCCAGGCGTCCAGGCGGACGTGCTTGACGGCGGAGGCCACGACGAACACCACGATGATGGAGGGCAGGCTCACCACGGCGGCGCTGGCGGTCTTGGCGAGGACGTAGCCGCGTCCGGGCAGCGTGGTCAGCCGCAGTTGCCGCACCCAGCCGTTCTCGCGCTCCTTGGCGATGCGCTCGCTGTTGCCCATCAGGACGGCGGTCAGGGCGCCGAAGGAGGCCATGGAGACCATCAGGTAGGTCGCGACGGTCAGGCCGCTGCCGCTGACCTTGTCGTCGGAGCCGGCACTGCTGGAGAAGATCAGGTAGATGAACGAGGGGTAGAGCACCGAGAAGAACAGGAACTTCTTGTTCCGCAGGGCGCGGGTCAGTTCGAGCCTGATGAGCGAGTTCATGACTGCTTGGCCTCCTCGGCCTCCGTGATGGCGACGAACGCCTGCTCCAGGCCGAGGCCGGCCACTTCGAGGTTGCGGGGGTAGACGCCGAGGCCGTACAGGGCGTGCACGGTGGCGTCGGCGTCGGAGGACTGGATGCGGACGGTCTGCCCGGACACGTCGAACGAGGTGAGGAAGGGCAGGGCGGCGAGCGCGCTCTCGTCGATCTCGCCCTCCAGGTCGAAGGAGACCCGGCGGGCGCCGGCCTTGGCCTTGATCTCGGCGGCGGTGCCGTCCGCGAGGAGCCGGCCGCGGTGCAGCACCAGGACCCGGTCGGCGATGGCGTCGGCCTCTTCGAGGTAGTGGGTGGCGAAGAGGACCGTACGGCCCTGGTCGGCCTGCTCGCGCATGGTGGCCCAGAAGGCCTGGCGGGCGGAGACGTCCATGCCGGTGGTGGGCTCGTCCAGGATGATCAGGTCGCTGTCGCCCGCGGTGGCGAGGGCGAAGCGGACGCGCTGGGCCTGCCCGCCCGAGAGCTTGTTGACCTTGCGGTCGGCGATCTGCGTGATGCCCGCGCGGGCCATCACCTCCGCGGCCTTGTACGGCTTGGGGTGCAGCGAGCAGCCCAGCTTCACCAGTTCCTCGACGGTGACCTCGTCCATCAGGCCGCCGCTCTGCAGCATGGCCCCGACCCGCCCGGCGACGATCGCCTCGCGCGGGGTGCCGCCGAACAGGCTCACGGAGCCGCTGTCGGGGTGCTTGAGGCCGAGGAGCAGGTCCAGCGTGGTGGACTTGCCGGCGCCGTTCGGGCCGAGGAGGGCGACGGTCTCCCCCGGGTACAGCCGGAGCGAGAGCCCGTCGACGGCCCGCACGCTCCCGTACGTCTTGGTCACCTGGTCGAACCCGACCACCGGGGTGGTGGTGGAGGGTGCCGCTGTCGTTGTCATGTCCCCATGGTCGCGGCGCGGGCCCCGGGCCCGGCAGTGTCGGGGGTCCCCAGTGCCGGATGACAGATGTCATGCGGAGAGCGTGACAGCGGACCGGGCCTCGCTCGGGTCACCGCCGGAACGCGCTGCCCCACAGGCCCCGGCCCCGTACGAGTCGCGCCGGAACATGCTGCTCCGGCGCTCGGCGCCGACGGCCCGGCCGCCGCGGACCGGCCCTGGTGCGAGGAGGCGCGCCAGGGCCGGTGACGAACCGGGTGCCGTGATCGTTCCGGGCCTGGCGCGCCAGGACGCCTCTCCTCGTGCGGGTCCGTCTCCTACTGCGGGTTCGTCGAAATGGTGACGATGCGCTGGGCGGGGGTCTTGCCCCTGAGTGCCTGGCCGAGGGCCGACGCCACGTCCTGCGGAGTGACCGGCGTCTTGCTGCCGTTGCCCCTGGTGATCTTGACCCCCTCGAAGGCGGCACCGTACAGCCGCTTGAGGACGGTGAGGTCGTAGTGCTCGACCAGCTTGCCGTTGACCGGGGTGACGCTCAGGAACTTGTAGATCGAGCGCTGGGGGCTGAAGGACACCGTGTGGGTGGCGTCCGTCCGCACCGTCACGAGCCCCGACATCGCCGGCGTCGCGAACTGCTTCATCTCGCGGTCGACCTCGGCGTTGGAGATCGTCGGCTGCTTGGTGACCGTCGGCACGGTGACCGGCGTGGCCGTGCCCGTCTCGACCGCGGTGCGGTAGGCCTGTTCGATCGCCCGGGTCGAGCCGGCCGCGTCGACGGCCTTGCCCGCCTTGCCGTACACCGGCACGGCCTTGCCCGACACGAACTTGATCCCGCCCTCGACGACCGAGCCGGAGCCGCCGCCGGCCTGCTGGAGCGCCGCCTGCAGCTTCTCCTCGTCCACCGGCATGACCGGGGCGACCTCGCGCTGCTGCCCGAAGAGGGTGCCGACCACGGAGACCGGGTTGTAGTCGCTCTTCGCGGCCTCGCTCGCGGTGGCCTGGAAGTCGAACTGCAGCCCGGCGTTCTCCGGGGTGAGCGTGAGCGTCCTGCCGCCCACGGACAGCTTCAGCGGCTTCTTCACGCGGCTGCCGAAGGACTCGTCGAGCTTCTTGACGGCGTCGTCGCGGGTGCCGCCGCCGATGTCGACGCCGAGCACGGTGGTGCCCTTGGGCACGTCGGTGTGGTTCATCAGCAGTCCGGCGCCGTAGACGCCGCCCGCGACCAGCACCACGCCCACGCCGAGCAGCACCAGCTTGCTGCGGCCCTTCTTCGCCCTGGCCGCCGCCTTGGGCGCGGGGGCCGGGTTGGGCGCCGTGCGCGGGGCCGCGCCGTCGGAGCGCCCGCCGGGGCCGAAGGGGGAGGTGCCGGCGCCCGGGACGACCGGGATGCCGCTGGTGACGGTGTGCCCGGAGACGTTGTCGGGGGCCCGGTAGCCGGGCGTGCCCGGTTCGGGGGCCGGCTTCTGCGGGGTGAGGATCGCGGTGTCGTCGCTGAGCCCGCCGCCCGGTCCGCGTCCGGCGGTGCCCGCGCCGGGGCCGGCGGGCGGGGGCCC
>NZ_JBLEBI010000056.1:0-36159 GCF_047340315.1 Streptomyces sp. AF1A | reverse complement strand
GCACCTCGAAGCCGCCCCGGCCGTCGAACCGCACCTCGCGGACCTCGTCGAACCCGTCCGCCGGCGACGGCCTGCGCAGCCGCTTCAGCGTGGCCAGGACGCCGGCGTCCGGGACGCGGTCACGGCCCTGGCGGGCGGCGTTGCGCCGCAGCGAGCCGGCCGCGTCCGGCGGGAACCAGTACGCCGTCACCCTCGCGGAGAGGGAGTGGGCCAGTTCCACCAGCGGCCCCCACTCCTGCGGCGACGGGTTGGTGTTGTCCACGGCCACCGGGCGCCCGGCCACCAGGTGCGCCTCCACGAGCCGCATCTGCCGCCGCTGCTTGTTCCGCGCACTGCGCGGGAACAGGTCCTTGCCGACCAGCTCGTACCGGTGGGCGAGGACCTGCGCGCAGAAGGTGGACTTGCCGGACGCCTGCAGCCCGACCAGCACGGCCATGTCCGCTTCCCTCGCCATACCCGCCACGATGCCACGACCGCCCGGCCAGCGGGGCCGGCCACCGGGGCCCGACCGGCGGAGCCCGACCGGCCGGGCCGCAGGTGGTGACGGTGCGGGCGGGTTCGCACGGGAATGGTGGGTACGCGGTGGGGGACATCCGGGCCGGTGGCCGTCGGCAGACCGGGCGACGTGGAAGAAGTTGGTGCCGATGATCTCCCAGATGGTTCTCCTGCGGACGCCCGACGCCGCGCTCCACGGCGACTTCGTCGTCCCGGCACCGGCGCGGGCGGTGGTCCTGTTCGCACACGGCAGCGGCAGCTCCCGGCACAGCGCGCGCAACCGGATGGTGGCCGCCGAGCTGCGCACGGCAGGGTTCGGCACGCTCCTGCTCGACCTGCTCAGCGAGCGGGAGGAGCGGCATGACGCGCTGACCGCCGAGCACCGCTTCGACATTCCGCTCCTCGGCCGTCGGCTGGTGGCCGCGATCGACTGGCTGGCGGTCCAGCCCGACACCCGGGACATCCCCGTCATCCTGTTCGGCGCCAGTACGGGTGCCGCCGCCGCGCTGGCGGCCGCGGCCGAGCGGCCGGACCGCGTGCTGACCGTGGTGTCGCGCGGCGGGCGGCCCGATCTCGCGGGCGACGCCGCGGAGCGGGTGCGGGCACCGGTGCTGCTCATCGTCGGCGGCCACGACCATGAGGTGCTGAGCCTGAACGAGGAGGCGGCACGGCAGCTGCGGGCGTCGCACGCCCTGCACATCGTCCCGGGCGCCGGCCATCTCTTCGAGGAGCCCGGTGCCCTGGAGGAGGTCGCCGACACGGCCAGGCGGTGGTGCGACGAGAGGCTGCGCTCCTGGCGGGAGCACGCGCGGGAACCGGCGTGACGGCGCCGTCCGCGAGAACCGGCGGCGCGGTCGCGGTCAGCTCAGGTCCGCCCTGCCGAACAGCTCGGCGTAGCTGTTCGGCAGCTGTGCCAGCAGCTCGTCGACCTGACCGCCGGACACCGCGTCGGCGAGGGTGCACAGCACGGCGCTCGCGTCCCACTCCGCGGTGCGCGGGCGCGCGCCGGTCTGCTGGGCCACGCGCCGCAGGAACTCCTCGCGGTCGAAGGACTCGCAGCAGCCCCTGTCCAGGTGCAGCGCCTCGTCCAGCGGGGAAGGCAGCTGAGCCGCCAGTTCGTCGGCCTCCTCCTGTGTGATCCGCGTGGCGAGCGTCCACAGCACGGCCGTGCTGACGTGCTCGGCCTCCTCCTGACTCCGGTACTCGCCGCGGTCACGGACTCGGGTCAGAAATTCCGCCAGCTGCACGGTGACCTCCTGCGCTGTAGGTCCGCGGACGGCCGCGCGTTCCTGCCCGCGGCCCCTGTCGCCCCGGGGCGACTCCACGGAGTGCTCACTCCAGGGTGCGCGGTCGGCACCCGGGACGCCTGTCGGGGCAGCGGGGACGGCCCGCGCGGCCATGCCCCTTCCGGTCTGCCCTGTCGCCCTCACACGCCCACGGGCCACGCCTGCTCCCGCGGACTCTCGACGGGCAGCGGCCGCAGCGGCGTGAGGGCGTGCGTGTGGTCGAGGTGGCAGAACGCGTCGTAGCGCTGCGCCAGCACGGTCGGCACGTAGTTGGCGACCTGCTCGAACTGCGGCCGGTACACGACGCCGATCGCGCGGTGCCCGCGCTCCTGGTGGAACCAGGCCGGCTGCGCGGCATCGGGCTGCTGGAGCTGCACGTGCGGGAAGACGAAGAGCGCGCGCTCCCCGGGCAGCGAACGGTGGAGCAGGTCCTCCAGGCTGCCGGAGTGCGCGGGCGGGACGTCCATGACGCGGGGCGTGTCGCCCCATCGGTCCGCGGCGACGACGGTGCCGGTGTACGAGCCGAAGCCGACCAGCACCACGCCGTCGTCCGTGTGGCGTTCCCGGGCCAGCTGGCCCAGGCTGACCATGCCGGTGTCGGCCATCTCGGTCGCGCGGGCGTCCCCGACGTGGGTGTTGTGCGCCCACACCACCGCCTTGGCGCCGGAACCGTGGTACGCCATCAGCCGGTCCAGCGTCTCGGCCATGTGGCGGTCGCGGATGTTCCAGGACTCGGGCCCGCCGTCGAGCAGGGCCCGGTAGTAGTGCTCGGCGCCGGCCAGCACCTCGGCGTTCTGCCGGGCGGCGAACTCCGCCAGGTGCCCGCCGGGCACGGCGGCCTCGGCGGCCCGCCGCCGCAGCCGGGTGAGCAGGTTCAGCACCTCCGGCTCGCAGCCCTCGGGCGCGAGCCGGAGGGCCGGCGCGTAGGAGTGCGGGTCCTCGGCGTACGGCTCCAGGGAGCGGTAGGCCTCCAGGGCGCTCTCGACGCGGCCGGGGTCGTGCTCGCGCAGATGGCCGAGGACCGCGTGCAGCGACTCCCACAGGCTGTAGACGTCCAGGCCGAAGAAGCCGACCCGCTGCCCGGCGGGCCGCCTCTCGTTGTACCGGCGCAGCCATCGGGTGAAGGTGGCGACGTCGGTGTTTCCCCACAGCCAGGCCGGCCAGCGCCGGAAGCCGGCCAGCACCTCCCCGGGGTCCTCGGGCGCGCCCGGCACCCCGACGACCGAGCGGTGCACGGCCAGGCCGTCGGGCCAGTCGCCCTCCACCGCCACGATCGAGAAGCCCTTCTCCTCGATCAGCCGGCGCGTCAGCGCATCGCGGACCTGGTGGTAGTCGGCGGTGCCGTGGGACGCCTCGCCCAGGAGCACGTAGCGGGCGTCGCCGACGCGGTCGAGCAGCGGGTCCAGCGAGGCCGGACCGTTCAGGGGCAGGGCTTCGTCACGGATACGGATCTCGTCGATGTCGGCCACAGCGCCTCCCTCCCCGGTTCTCCGCCAGGGTCCGGCGCCGGGTTCCCCTCCCGCTCCGGCGCGAAACGGCGGGTGTGCCGCGAGCCCGCCGTGTTCCGACCGGCCGCACCAAAAGGGTGCCGATATCAAGAAAGGCAGACAGAACGTCCTGATCGCCGCTCCCGTCCGGGCGCATCCGCGGGCCGGCGCCTGCAAGGACCGGCGTGGCCCCATTGCGTGGGCGCGCGGGGGCGATCAAGGTCGGAGCGTGAGTACGTTCTCCCCGCAGCGTCGTGACTCCTCCGCCCACGAGCGGCCCGGCACCTGGGCCCTGAGCGGGCGCGGGCGGTGGGCGTGCCCGCCCGGCGCCCTGCCGGCGCTCGCCCTCTTCGCGGCCGTCCGGCTGGCCGGCGCGGCCGTGGTCGTCACGGTGGACCGGCTCAGCGGTCACTCGATGCTCAAAGGGCTCGCTCACACCTGGGACTCGGTCTGGTACCTGCACATCGCGACCCACGGCTACGGCACCCGGCTGCACATCTCACCGACCGGTACCGTCCAGACCGACTGGGCGTTCTTCCCCCTGTACCCGGAGCTCATCCGGGCCTCGGCCGCGCTGCTGCCGCTCTCCCCCGCCGAGGCCGCCCTGCTGATCTCCTGGCTCGCCTCCGCGCTGGCCGCGCTCGGCGTCTACGCGATCGGCCACGGTTTCCACGGCCGTGCCGTCGCCACCGCCATGGTCGCCCTGTGGGCGGCGCTGCCGCACTCGATCGTGCTCTCCCTCGCCTACACCGAGCCCCTCTTCACCGCGCTCGCGGTGTGGTCCCTCCACGCCGTGCTCCGGGACCGCTGGCTGCCGGCCGGCGTCCTGGCCGGGCTGGCGGGCCTGTCCCGGCCGAACGGCATCGCCGCGGCCGCTGCCGTCGTCGGCGCGGCGGCCTGGGAGGTCGTATGCCACCGAGGCCGCGTCTCCCCCGCCCTGTGGGCCGGGGCCTGCCTGGCCCCGCTGGGCTGGACGGGTTATCTGCTGTGGGTGGGGCACCGCACCGGCGACCTTCTGCACGGCTACTTCCAGGTGCAGAGCGCCTGGCAGTCGCGCTTCGACTTCGGCTCCGGGACCTTGCACTTCCTGTGGTCGCTGCCGCTGTACGACGGCGGTGTCGTCTACCCCGTCGCCCTGGTGACCGTCGCCGCGGGCATCCTGGCGTTCTGTCTGCTCTGCCTGGACCGGGCGCCGCTGCCGCTGGTGATCTACACGGCCGCCCTGCTGCTGCCGGTCGTGGCGGTCTCGGGCCCCTTCGAGTCCAAGCCCCGCTTCCTGCTGCCGGCGTTCCCGCTGCTCATTGCGCCGGCCCGCGCCCTCGCACGGGCGTGGCGCACCCGGCCCGCGCGGTTCCTGGCGGTGGGCGCGGCCCTGACCGCCGTGTCCCTGTGCTACGGCGCCTATCTGGTGACGTTCGCCAACCACTCTCCCTGACGGCACGCGACCGACCCGCCGGTGCGCCGGGTCCGGAACGGCACGCGACTGCTCCATTCGGGTGTGTCCGTCATGCGATCGGCCGTGTCTCGGCCGCTGCGGGCGTCGGCGCCGCCTCCGCGCCGCAAGGATGGCGGATGACTGACATGGGCGAACCGCGAGCCCGGGAGACAGACGACCTGTGAGCATTCTGAACGAGCCCAAGGGGCCGGCCGACACCTACGACAGCGAAATCCGGGTCAGGCGCAAGGAGCCCGGCAATGTCGTGGTGAAGTGGCTGACGACCACCGACCACAAGACGATCGGCACGCTGTATCTGACGACGTCGTTCGCCTTCTTCCTGGTCGGCGGCCTGATGGCCCTCATCATCCGCGCCGAGCTGGCCCGCCCCGGCCTGCAGATCATCTCCAAGGAGCAGTACAACCAGCTGTTCACGATGCACGGCACCGTGATGCTGCTGATGTTCGCGACGCCGCTGTTCGCCGGCTTCACGAACTGGATCATGCCGCTGCAGATCGGCGCGCCCGACGTCGCCTTCCCGCGGCTGAACATGTTCGCCTACTGGCTGTACCTGTTCGGCTCGCTCATCGCGGTGGCCGGCTTCCTCACCCCGCAGGGCGCGGCCGACTTCGGCTGGTTCGCCTACTCGCCGCTGAACAGCTCGGTGTTCTCACCGGGCGTCGGCAGCGACTGGTGGATCATGGGCCTGGCCTTCTCCGGCTTCGGCACCATCCTCGGCTCGGTCAACTTCATCACCACGATCATCTGCATGCGGGCTCCCGGCATGACCATGTTCCGCATGCCGATCTTCACCTGGAACGTGCTGCTGACCGCCGTGCTGGTCCTGCTGGCCTTCCCGGTGCTGGCGGGTGCGCTCCTGGTGCTGGAGGCGGACCGACAGTTCGGAGCCCACGTCTTCGATGCGGCCAACGGCGGCGCGTTGCTGTGGCAGCACCTCTTCTGGTTCTTCGGCCATCCCGAGGTGTACATCATCGCGCTGCCGTTCTTCGGCATCGTCTCGGAGGTCATTCCCGCGTTCTCCCGCAAGCCGATGTTCGGCTACATGGGCCTGATCGCCGCGACCATCTCGATCGCCGGCCTGTCCGTGACGGTGTGGGCGCACCACATGTTCGTCACCGGTGGCGTCCTGCTGCCGTTCTTCTCGTTCATGTCCTTCCTGATCGCCGTGCCGACCGGTGTGAAGTTCTTCAACTGGATCGGCACCATGTGGAAGGGGTCGCTCTCCTTCGAGACGCCGATGCTCTGGGCGACGGGCTTCCTCGTCACCTTCCTCTTCGGCGGCCTGACCGGTGTCCTGCTGGCCTCGCCTCCGATGGACTTCCACGTCTCCGACTCGTACTTCGTGGTGGCGCACTTCCACTACGTGGTCTTCGGCACGGTCGTCTTCGCTATGTTCTCCGGCTTCCACTTCTGGTGGCCGAAGATGACCGGCAAGATGCTGGACGAGCGTCTCGGCAAGATCACCTTCTGGACGCTGTTCGTCGGCTTCCACACCACGTTCCTGGTCCAGCACTGGCTCGGTGCCGAGGGCATGCCGCGACGCTACGCCGACTACCTGGCGGCCGACGGCTTCACCGCCCTGAACACGGTGTCGACCATCGGCTCGTTCCTGCTGGGCCTGTCGATGCTGCCGTTCCTCTACAACGTGTGGAAGACGGCCAAGTACGGCAAGCCGGTCGGCGTCGACGACCCGTGGGGCTACGGCCGCTCCCTGGAGTGGGCGACCTCCTGCCCGCCGCCCCGCCACAACTTCGTCACCCTGCCGCGGATCCGCTCCGAGTCCCCGGCGTTCGACCTCCACCACCCCGACATCGCGCTGGCCGAGGCCGAGGCCCACGGCGTGCACTGACCGACCGAGGACAGCGGTGAGCGAACCGACGAGACAGAGAACCGGCAGGGATCTCGCACACGAGGTGGAGGGCTACCTGCTGTGGCAGGCCAGGGTCGCGGAGGCCGAGCAGCGCGCGCAGGAGTTCGTCCGGCCGATGGAGTGGCTGACGACCGCACAGCGAGCGGAGATCGAGCAGCAGTACATCGCGGACAGCCTGCGCCGCGCCCGCCAGGACCTGGAGCGCATCGCGGCCCGGTGCGTGTCCCTGCGGGCCGAGTACGAGAACCGCTACCGCAGACTGCGGCGGCGCTGCGTGGGCCTGGCGCTGGCCGTCTGTGCCGGCGTCACCATGATGGCCACCCTGGTGCTGAGCCTTTGACGGCCGGCCTCCGGGGGGCTCGGCGGTGCCGGTCCCCGGAGGCGATCATCCCGTACGTGACCAGGCCGTAGACCAGGTGCGGGAGCGCGTCCGCGGTCCAGTCGGCGGCCGACCACGTGCGGGGGTCGCTGACCCCGAGACCGGCGATCGGGGCGTCGGTCAGGACCATCGCCAGGGCACCGGTGACCGAACCTCCCAGCCAGAGGGGTGCGCGTACGCCGGCTCGGTGGATCAGCGACACGGCGACGCCCGTGCCGACGCCGACGGCGATGCCCGACAACGCCCCGAGGCCGGTGAGCCGGTTGTCCCGGCCGTCCGAGTCCGGGACCGGATGGCCCGCCTTCTCCGTGGCCCTGTCCACCACGCTCTCGGGGGCGCTGCTCGGGGACCGGCCGCGCAGCGCCATGTCCGCGTAGGTCATGGCGTTCAGCGCCGTGGCGCCGGCGGCCCCGGCGGCGCAGCCACGCGCGATGCTGTGCACCATGCCGCCCCGGGTCCCCGTCCTGAACTCGGCCGAAACGTCGCCGTCAGCGCTCCGCCGCCCGGTCCGCCCGTGCCGTCCTGGAGCGCCGGACGAGGTCCGCGGCGGCGCCCTCCCAGCCGGGGTGGACGAACTCGAATCCGGCCTCGCACAGCCGGCCCGGCACCACGCGGCGGCTCTTGAACAGCAGCTCCGTGTCCGAGCGCAGCGTGAGCGCCCCCAGCTCCGCCATCCGGCGCGTCGCCGGCAGCCCGACCGGCACGCCGCGGGCGACGCGCAGCGTCCGCATGAACTCCCGCTGTGGAAGGGGGCCGGGCGAGGCGAGGTTCACCGGTCCCTCGATGTCGTCCCGGGCGATGAGGAACTCCACGGCGCGCACGAAGTCGGCGTCGTGGATCCAGGAGACGTACTGCGCCCCGCCGGCGACCGGACCGCCCAGCCCCAGCCGGACCAGCCACTGCAGGATGTCGAAGACCCCGCCGCGATCGGGGCTCATGACCATCGCCGCGCGCAGTGCCACCTTCCGCGTGGCGGGCGTCCGCGCCTCGGCCTGCGCGCGCTCCCAGTTCCTGGCGATCTCGACGCTGTAGGCCCAGTAGTCCGGCACCCCGGTCTCGGAGCCGCCGATCACGCCCGTCGCCTCGTCGTTCGGGGCGTCGAAGCGATGGGCGTAGATCGTGGCGGTGCTCATCTGGAGCCAGACGCGCGGTGGCCGCGCGGCGGCGGCGATCGCCTCGCCGATCACCCGCGCGGAGTCCACCCGGGAGTCCATCATGTCCCGCAGGTTCTCGGGGGTGTAGCGGCAGGAGACGCTGCGTCCGGCCAGGTTGACCACGACGTCGCAGCCGTCGACCGCCTCGGCCCAGCGTCCGAGCGTGGCCCCGTCCCAGCCGATGTCGCGCTCCCGCCGCGGGCGCCTGGTCAGCACGCGGACCTCGTGGCCCGCCGCCGTCAGCGCACGGTCCAGGACCGTGCCCACCTGTCCGGTTCCCCCGGGCAGCACTACGCGCATCGAGCCCCCTCCAGCGTTGGTGGGGACAAGCCTACCCCTCGTTTGAACGCGTTCAAAAACCAGGGGGTCAGCGGCTGAAGCGCGACGAGCCGAGATTCACCAGGTGACCGACCATGTCGATGCGTACGCCGTCGGCGGTGGCGCGGGCCGAGGTGAAGCCGACGTTCTCCGGCAGACCGACCCGCCACTCGGCCTTGGCCCGGTCGACGCCGGGGACGGTCAGGGAGATCTCGTCGCCCTGAGCCAGGAGCGTGCCGATGCTGTCCAGCTGCCGCCCGCCGACCGCGCCCGTGACCTTGACGCGTGCGGACTGCCCCTTCGATCCCGGCGCCTGTGAGATCTTGATCGGCCCCCCGTTGCCGGCCAACCGCGAGACCACGCCGGAGAGTTCGTCGTACGACAGCGTGAGCGTGCCGGTGGCCAGGTTCGCCTCGGCACTGCGTGCGGTCAGCGAGGCGACCGTCACCCCGCGCAGGTCGAGACGGAGTTGCCGGACGTTCAGATAGCCGCCCTGCGCGTTGTTCGTGGTGTCGATCGTGAACCGGCTCGCCGACAGCTCGACGTGGTCGAAGTTCTGGCCGAACGCCTGGGTCAGGAACGGGAAGCCCTTGATCGACACGTCCAGGTTCCCGTCCGTCGTGTTGCGGTGGCCGTACTTCTCGGCGGCGAGCTGGGCCACCTCCTTGTCGGCGTAGTGCACGGCGACGCGATCGGCCACGGTGAACAGTACGGCCAGGACCACCACCGCGACCGCCAGGACCTTCACCCATCGACGCTTCATCCCCGATTCCCCCCTGCGGTGCTTCGACGTCACCCTCGCGCGCGATCGGCGCACGGACCGGAGAGATCATGCACCATGCAGGCGCGCGGGTGACGGCCGGGGCCGCTCCGAGAGGTCCCGCGGCAGCCCATGGCGGCTTCGGTCCGCGCCGGCCCAACCCCCTGATACGAGGCGGTGGTTGACGCGCCGCAGGAGAACGGAGGAGTCCCGCCGGCGCCGTGCGGTCCGGCAGGACTCCTCGTCCGGTGGCGTCAGCGGCTGCGGCCCGCCGTGTCCTGGGCGGACGCGTCACGGTCCTCGGTGGCCGTGACCGGCCCGGAGCCGATCGACTCGGCGGGGCCGGCCGGCACCTGCTCCGCGCGGTCGCCGTGGCCCGGCCACCACGCCGCGTGGCCGATGAGCGCGGTGAGGCTCGGGGTGAAGAACATCGCCATGACGAAGGCGGCGATCGCGATGCCGAAGGACACCGCGAAACCCATCTCCGTGAGCAGCGAGTTGCCCGCCAGCATCATCGTGGCGAAGGTCGCCGCCAGGATGAAGCCGGCCGCGGCCACGGTCGGGCCGGCGTGCCGGAGAGCCATGCCGGCCGCCTCGCGCGGTTCCCTGCCCTCGCGGGCCTCCTCCCGGAGCCGGGCGATCATGAGGATGTTGTAGTCCGTGCCGATGGCGACCACGAAGAGATACATGATCACCGGGAGCATGAACATCAGGCCGGAGTGCCCCTCGGCCTTCTGGAAGATCCACACGGTGGCACCGAGAGTGGCGCCGAAGCCGAGGCCCACCGAGGCGATCAGGTACCAGGGGGCGACCACGCTGCGCAGCAGCAGGCCCAGGATGACCATGATGAGGAGGGCGGCGACGGGGAAGACCGTGCGGTAGTCGTGGTTGACCGCCGTGTCGATGTCCTTGTAGATCGAGGACATCCCGCCCACCAGGGCCTTGGTGCCGTCGGGCGCGTCGGCGTGCGCGACGTCGCGCACCCGCTGCACCGCGTCGATCGCCTTGTCCGTCGACGCCTCGTACTTGAGCGTGACGGTGAAGTCCGCGGTGGTGCCGGCCTTGTTGAGCTGGGCCATGCGGGCACTGGCGACGCCGTCCACCGCGCCGAGCTTCTGCGCGTAACTGCCGAAGGCGGCCTTGTCCAGCGGCTTGCCGTCGGTGCTGGAGAGGTAGACGTCGGTGGGGGCGGCGGCGCCCGCCGAGTACGCCTTCTGCATCTCGTCCTGGACGACCATGGACTCCTTGGTCTTGGGCATCGAGCCCGACGCCAGGTCGAAGGTGGCGTGGTAGCCGAGCGTGCCGAGCGACAGCGCGATCAGGACCAGGCCGGACGCCACGGCGGTGAGCGCCGGGCGACGCTGCACGCCGCGGCCCAGGGCGGCGAACCGGGCGTTCTCCGGCTCCCGCTGCCACGACTTGGACGGCCAGAAGACCTTCGGGCCGATCAGCGAGACCACGGCCGGGATCAGGGTCAGGCCCGCGACCAGGGTGGCCGCGACCGCGATGGCGAGCGCCGGGCCCATCTGCTTCAGGAAGCCCAGCGTGGACAGCACCAGCGCGAGGAAGGCGATGATGACCGCTCCGGCGGCCGAGGCGATGGCCTCGCCGACCCGGCCGACCGCGTTGACCATGGCCTGCTTGGACTCGTCGCCCGCCCGTAGCCGTTCGCGGTAGCGGAACATCAGGAACAGGAAGTAGTCCGTGCCCACGCCGAAGAGCACGACGATGAGGATCGACGAGATCGAGCTGTTGGCCTGGAGGTCGAAGAGCTTGGTGGCGTAGGCGATCAGGCCGTTGGCGACGGCGGACACCAGTCCGATCAGGATCAGGGGCAGGACGGCCAGGATCGGCGCCCGGAAGATGATCAGCAGGGTCACCAGGATGATGACGAAGGTGCCGATGCCGATCAGCGCCTGGCCTCGCTTGGAGGAGTCCTGCTGGTCGAGGGCCTGGGCGGCGGAGCCGCCGAGCTTGACGTCGAGGTGGGTGCCCTTGGCGAGTTGCTTGGCGTCGTCACGCAACACCTTGGCGGCGTCGGCCTGTTTGGGCTGGCCGGCGTTCTTGCTGTCCATCTGGACCAGGGTCATGGTGTACCTGCCGTCCTTGGACGGTGGGCCGGGGACCACCTTCTGCACCTGGTCGATGTGCTTGCCGCCCAGCTCGGACGTGATCCGGGCGACGTCCTTCAAGTCGTGGGCGGTCAGCTTGCCGCCGTCGGTGCGCTGGTACAGCGCGATCGCGGACGGCGTGAAGGCGCTGGGGAACGCCTTCTGCTGCAGATCCGCAGCCTGGATGGACTCGTAACTCTTGGGCAGGAAACTGCTCTCGTCGCTGTTGGAGGGCAGGCTGGGGGCGGTGGCGACGATCGCCACCGCGGCGATCAGCCATGCCACGATCGTCCAGACGGGATGTCGGACGACAGCGGCGCCTATTCGTCGGAACATGCGGAAGGTCCTCCTGGACAGGAAGATCACCGCAACCCGGGGAGCGGTCCCTGGCATCGGCGACCCCGACCGGCACGTGTGCAACGGGCCGGTCGAACGGTTGTCTTGGGTGCACATGGTAGTGACCTGCGCCAAGCTCTTCGCACCCGATATCCTTCGGCACGGACCGCGACACGATCGGATCACTCCGGTCCGCACGGCCCGTTCTGCCGGAGAGCGGCGCGCCGCCTGGCCCCAGGCAGCCGTCGGCGCGTACCCGGCGTGCGTTGCGATGCCCACCGGTGACGTCCACACCCGGGCCGGCCCCGGACTCCCTCTTTCGCCCTTGGCATACGCATCCGCCGCACCTGCTCGGAGCCCATTGATCAAACCGCCTCGGCGGTTTTGCGCAGGGGGCTCGCAGACGGGTGCGAACGCGTCGTGGGGAGCGGATCGTCAGGTGCGGGCGCCTGCGAGCACGACCGGGGACTGCTGCCGGACCTCGGCGATCACGCGGGCGCCCCGGTCGGGTGCGGTGTCGAGTCGCACGAGGACGGCCGGGGCGGCGACGGCGGGGAGCAGGTGGTTGAAGAGCGCCGACATGCGCTGGTCGAGGTCGTCCCACCCGGAGACGGCCTGCGAGACGAACTGGACGCCGATCCACGCGCCGAGGAAGACCTGAGCGGTCTCCTCCGGCACCACGTGCGCAAGCACCTCTCCTCTGGTCCTGGCCTCCGCCAGCAGGGACGCGGTCAGGTCCGCCCAGGCCGGCCAGGCGCTGCGGAAGGCCTGCCGCCCCTGGAGGTCGGCCGAGAGCCGGACCCCGGCGAGCAGCATCGGCTCCCGGGGCAGGCGCTGGGCCAGGGTCATGCCGGCGTCCACCCACTCCTGCAGCTTCAGTTCCCGGGGGACGTGGTACTCGGCCGATATCTGCTCCTGCAGCACGCCTTGGGCGAGGGCCGCCTTGGAGTCGAAGTGGAAGTACAGGGCGCCCTTGGTCACGCCGGCCCGGTTGAGGATCTCGGCGATGGTCGCCGCCGCGTACCCGCGCTCGGCGAAGACCGCCGCGGCGGCGTCCAGAACAGCACGTCGGGTCCGGACAGCTCGCTCCTGCCGAGCCATGGACCCTCCTCAAGCTGAAAATTAAACCAAACAGGTCGTACCTTACCCCACCACGTTTCAACTAAAAGGCCCCGTCAAGGGGTTGCAATGAACCGGCAAGCGGTGTCCCGCCTCGTGCTGCACACTTGGATCACTGCACGAGTCGCCTCCCTGGGAGGACGCCATGCGCGTCGCGATCACCGGCTCCACCGGACTCATCGGCACCGCCCTCGCCCGCTCGCTCCTGGCGGACGGCCACCAGGTCGTCCGGCTCGTACGCGGTCCGTCGGCCGCCGCCCCGCGCGACGGCAGCGAGTCCGCGCACTGGGACCCCGCCGGCGGCCAGGTCGAGCCGGGAGCCATGGACGGCGTGGACGCCGTCGTCCATCTGGCCGGTGCGGGCGTCGGTGACCGGCGGTGGACCGCCGACTACAAACGCGAGATCCGCGACAGCCGGGTGCTCGGCACCCGGACCGTCGCCCGGGCCTGCGCCGGTGCGGCGTCCCCGCCGCGCGTCCTGGTGTCCGCTTCCGCGACCGGTTACTACGGCGACACGGGCGAGCGGATCGTCGACGAGAGCGCCCCGGCCGGGAGCGACTTCCTGGCCTCAGTGTGCGTCGACTGGGAGGCCGCCGCCGCCCCGGCCCGGGCGGCGGGCATCCGGGTCGTGCATCCGCGCACCGGCCTGGTGGTCTCGGCCGAGGGCGGCGCCTTCGGGAGGCTCGTCCCGCTCTTCCGCCTCGGCCTGGGCGGCCGGCTCGGCTCCGGTGACCAGTACTGGCCGTTCATCTCGCTGACCGACCACATCGCGGCCCTGCGCTTCGTCCTCGACTCCGAGGAACTCTCCGGACCCGTCAACTTCACGGCCCCCGAGCCGGAGACCAACCGCGCGGTGACCCGGGCGATGAGCCGCGCACTGCACCGACCGGCACTCGCCGCCGTGCCCGCCTTCGCGCTCCGCGCGGCGCTCGGCGAGTTCGCCACCGGTATCACCTGCAGTGCCCGCGTCGTACCGGCCGCCCTGCTGAAGGCGGGCTTCCCCTTCCGCCACCCGACGTTCGAGCAGGCCCTGGACTCCGCGCTGCGCGACGCCCGCTGACTCCTGGACTCCGCGCCGTGAGACGCCCGCCGGCTCATGGACCCGGCACTGCGCGACGCCTGCTGACCCATGCGTGCTGTGGCGTACGCGGGCGCCCAGCCGATCACGTCCACGGCCCAGCGCGGCCTGTATCGTCCGGTTACCAGCGGAATACACCGGATTGACGCCCTGTCGGCGACGAAGGAGGACGCCCATGTGCCGCCTTTTCGGGCTGACCAGCGCTCCGCAGCGCACGCATGCCACGTTCTGGCTCCTCGACGCTCCCGACAGCCTGAGCGCGCAGAGTCACCGCGAGCCCGACGGCACGGGGCTCGGGTACTTCGGGCCCCGCGGCACACCCGAGGTGCACAAGGCGCCGATCGCCGCCTACGAGGACCGGGTGTTCGCCCGGGAGGCCCGGCAGGTCGAGTCGGCCACCTTCCTCGCGCACATCCGGTACGCCTCCACCGGGGGCCTTGACGTGCGCAACACGCACCCCTTCGAGCAGCACGGGCGCCTGTTCGCGCACAACGGGGTGATCGAGGGACTCGACGAACTCGACCGTCACCTCGGCCCGGACCGCGCCCTCGTGCACGGCGACACCGACTCCGAGCGCTTCTTCGCCCTCGTCACGCGGGAGACCGAGGCGCACGGCGGTGACGTGTCCGCCGGGATCGCGGCCGCCGCGCGCTGGGTCGCCGGGAATCTCCCTCTCTTCGCGCTCAACGTCGTCCTCGTCACCGCCGGGGAACTGTGGACGCTGCGCTATCCCGCCACCCACGAGCTGTATGTCCTCGAACGGCCCGCGGGCGGCCGTCACGGGTCGCGCCATCTCGACCACACCGGCAGCCACGGACGTCTGCGTGTCCACTCGGCGGCTCTCGCCGCCGTCTCCTCCGTGATCGTGGCCAGCGAACCCCTGGACGAGAACCCGAACTGGCGCCTCATGGAACCGGGCGAGCTGCTGCACGTGGACCGCGGCCTGGGGACCACCTCCCGCATCGCCCTGACCTCTCCCCCGGCCCATCCCCTCACCCTCGCCGATCTGCGCCCCGAAGCGGCGGCCTCCCAGCGGCCCGTCTAGCCGGCCGGGCTCGGCGCGCTTCCCTCACGGCCGCCGCAACGTCGGCGGCGGCCTCACCCGGGCGCTCGACGTGCTCGCCGTTCAGGCCGGTGGCGGAGGACCGGAGCCGGCGCCGGAGCGGGTGGCCTCCGCCGGGCAGGGATCACGTTCGCGTGCTGCTCGGGCGCTGGTGAGCAGGTCAAGCGGCAACCAGTGAGGCGTGGATGCGGCTGACGGCACGCAGAATGTCATCTCGGTTGTGCGCGCGCTTGACCCATGCCGGAAGACGGGCCACCAAGGTCATCTTTCGCCCGGTGTCGTACCAGGGTGCTCGTTGCCGCAGCGTTGCCTGGACGAATTGACGGATCAAGTCGAGATGTTCGAGGTTGTACGCCCACAACCACCCGTGCCTGGTCTCGGCCTGGAGCCACAGGGGTATTCCGAAGTACGGATCCGTCGCGGGTTCGGCGGTGCCGGCAGCGAGCGCGACACAACGGCCGTTCCGCTCCCGGGACAGTCCGCAGTGACGACAGACCAGACGTCGCGGCCTGAACAGGATCCGACCGCCGGGATCGGCGTCTTCGGGCGCCGGGACGACACGAGCGGCCTTCCAGCAACCAGGACACCGCACCATGATCAAGCCGATGAAGTCGTTCTCGGTGCTGCGCGGATCCCGGAACCGCTCGGAGAACGTGGCCATGCGGTGAGTATGCGACTGCCGTGCGCAACGACGCATCTTGATTTCGAACGCTCACGCTCAGACCTCGCGAGCGATGCGACCACGGCCGCACCGAGGCCCACGTGCCCAGATCGCCGTCCCGCCGATCCGGACGGAACTGCCCTGGTCCGGGGCGCCTGCCGGTGATCCGGTTCACGCTCGGTGCAGTTGCGCAATGCCTAAGCTGTCGTCGTGGAGACGACCGAGGTGACGGGCTGGGAGTACGCGGTGCTCGAGGGCGGGCCCGCGGACGGACTGCGGATGAAGGTCAACGCCCGGCCGCGGGTGATCCAGGTGACCTACCCCTGCCAGGTGGAGGCCACGTCGCCCGACGGCGTGCGGGCGGAAGCGGTGTTCCTCTACCGCCGCGACTACTCGGTGACCGAAGAGCCCCTGCGCTACGGCTTCGACATCGCCAGCCCCTGACCGGCGCGGCGGGTGCTCCCCGGATCAGGAGTCGGAGTCCGGCTTGCCCTTCGCCGCCGCGTACGCCTGGGACGGCGTCATGGCGATGCCGTTGTACGTGACCGTCCTGTAGGGACTGACCTTGGCGCAGGTCTTGGCCTGGTCGGCGGTGGAGGCGTGGGCGCCCCCGACGGCCGCCTTGGTGTCGGCGGGAGCGGGCGTCGAGGTGCCGCCGGGGAAGGTGGTGCCGCTGGGCCAGTCGCTGCCGATCACCAGGGTCAGGCCCGTGCCGGTGCCCTGCTTCAGGTGCGAGGAGGACAGCCCGAGTGCCTTGGCGACCGTCTTGGCCTCGGCCTTCTGGCCGGTGCCGTAGGTGAGCGTGGTGGTGGCCGCCTGGCTCGGGGCGTTGGCCGTGGTCGTCCCGGAGCTGAAGCCCTGGCCGGTGAGGGCGGTGGCGACGGCGGAGGCGCGGCCGGTGATGGTGGTGCCGTTCTCGACCGTCACGGCGATCCGGGACGGGGGCACGGCCGGCGTGGTGGCCTTCGCGGTTGCCGAGGCCGCCGCGGACTTCTTGCCGGACCCGGTGGTCAGGGACTGGTCGTTGGCGATGGTGGAGAAGAGGGTCTTGGCGCCGGGGCCCACCACCACGCGGTTGCTGTTGTTCGGGTCGGCGCCGGTCTGCATCGTCGTGAACGTGATCCGCTTGGTGGGCACCTTGTTCAGGTCCGAGGCGAGCGCTATCAGCTTCTTGACGCTGTCGAGGCCGTCGTCCACGGTCAGCGCCTTGGTGGCGGCGTCCGCAAGGCTGTAGACCTTGGTGGGGTCGGTGAGTGTGCCCGCGCTCTTGAACTTGCGGATCATCGAGCTCAGGAAGATGTGCTGGGAGATCGTGCGGCCCAGGTCGCTTCCGTCGCCGAAGCCGTGCCGGGAGCGGACGAACTCCAGGGCGGCGACGCCCTTGAGGGTGTGATCGCCCTTGGACAGCTTCAGGTGCGAGTAGGTGTCGTAGACGTTGTCGCTGACGCACACGGAGACACCGCCGACCGCGTCGGACATCTTGACCACGCCGGAGAAGTCGAGCTTGACGAAGTGGTCGATGGGGATGCCGGTCAGTTTGTGGACGGTGGCCACCTGGCAGGCGGGACCGTACTGCAGCGCGCTGTTGATCTGGCCGTAGTAGCCCGGCGTGGACTGGCCGTTCTCGCTGTCCTTGCAGGCCGGGACCTGGGTCATGGTGTCGCGGGGAATGCTCATCACGGTGGCGTTGGAGCGGTCGGCGGATATGTGCACCACCATCTCCACGTCCGCGTTGCTGCCGGTCTGCACTCCGGTCTTCGAGCAGCCGCCGCCGAGCTTGCAGTCGGCCTTGCTGGTGCGGCCGTCCGAGCCCATCACCAGGATGTTGATCGGGGTGCGGCCGAAGGCGTCGGCCTTCTCACTGCCGCCCTTGCCGTCGAGCGAGACACTGTGGATGTTGCCGTTCAGGTGCTCGTAGAACCACCACCCCGCGCCGGCGGTGACCACGATGATCATGGACAGGGTTATGAGGAAGACCTTCAGAACCCTCCTGCCGCGCCCCGCCTGACGGGCTTTGCGCCGCCGCCTGCCGCCGTGCGAGCGGGCCGCCGCGCGGGCCGCGGCCCGACCGCCGCCCGGAGGGCGCATCCCGTCGGGCTCGGCCGTGCGCTGCCCCGGCACCTGTTTTCCGCGGCTGCGCGTGGCCTGGCCGGCCGGCCCGTCCCACGGGTCGCTCATCTCCCACTCCCATGAACGGTCGGGCCCGTCAGGCCGGGCCGTCGACGGTACGGCCAGGCATGCTGCGGCGGTGTACGAGGAGGTGAAGCGCGGCCCCACCTCGGTTGCGTAGTTGCGCAATCTAACAAACCCGTGGCCCGAGCAGCACAGATCCACACCGAATTCACAGGTGAGGCATCTCATGGAACCCCGTGCCCGGGCGTCGCGGTACGGCAGCGGGAGTCTACGCGCCCCGCCTGTGGGGCGGAGCGGGCGGGCGCCCCCCGTGTGTACGTACACCGCGGTTCCCCGTCTCAGCGGCCCCTGTGCCGAGTGCGACGGCGGAGTGCGTGACGCGCCCGGGCCGGGCCGTCGCACGGAGCCGCGGCGCAGAGCGGAGGCGGGGACGGCCGGCGGGGCAGGCCGTCGGTGCACCGGCCGGAGTGGAGCACGGCCGCGCCGTCACTGGCCCCCAGACCCGTGCGTGGGATGCACGGGGGCGTCGAAGGCGGCAGGGTCGGCGACGGCGTTCAGCACCCGGAACCCGGTGAGCGCATGCGGGGTATGGAGGCGACCGCGTGCCGGGAACGCGCCGTCAGCCGGCCCATCATCACGCGGACCAGGGCCTCGACGTCCGGATCGTGGATGTAGTAGACCTGCCGGCGGCCCTCGCGGCGGGCGCGGACCAGCCCGGCGAGCCTGAGCTTGGCCAGGTGCTGGCTCACCGCGGGCAGCGCGCCGCCCACCCGGTCGGCGAGGTGCGTGACATCGCTCTCACCCTGCGACAGGGCCCACATCAGGTGCAGCCGGGCGGAGGAGGCGAGCAGGCCGAACGCGGCGGCGGCATCCGCCAGCACCTCGGCGGGTGGATCGTCGAAGCCGCCGGCGCTCTTCGTCACAGTCCTCACCCGTCCCGCCCTTGTCACCGTCGACGCACACGCGCCCACACAGTGTAGGCGGCAGCGTCCACGAGGCCGACGGTTCAGTCCTCGTAGAAGTTGTTGACGACGACGTCCGGCTCGTCGTCGTCGAACGCCTCGTTGAGCAGCGCGCCGCCGATGAGACCGGCCGCTCCGGCGCCGATGAGCGCCCCGGCGCCGAACCGGCGGCCGCCGCCCTGATGGTGGTCGTGGTGGTCGGCGTACGGCTGCCCGTAGCCCTGCTGGGAGTAACCCTGGTGCGGGTAGCCCTGCGGCACGGCCTGCGGACAGCCCGGCTGGGGCGGGGTGTAGAACGGTGGCAGCGTGGTCTGCACCCGCTGGGCACAGCCGCCGCACGCCTGCACGGGCCGGGGCACGCCCCACTGCGGGGACCAGGTCACGGTCGTCGTGCCCGGGCCGTGGCCGGGGTCGAAGAAACAGGTCACGGCGGGACTCCCTGAGGGGTGGAAGGTGGGGTGGGAGGTGGGCTGAGGAGTTGCGGCGAACGCGGGGGCGGGAGGGACGGGAGGCGTGCCCGGCATGGGCGGCACGTGCGGAGCGGGGGCGCCGAGCTGCGCGTCCGAGGCGGGGGCGTGCGGAACGGAGTCCGAAGCCGTCGTCCCCCGCAGCACCTCCACGCCGTAGTCCGTGGCGATGCCGGCGAGGCCGGAGGCGTAGCCCTGGCCTACCGCGCGGAACTTCCACTCGGCGCCGTGCCGGTACAGCTCTCCAAAGACCAGCGCGGTCTCGCTGGACAGGGTGCCGCCCGCGAGGTCGTAGCGCGCCAGTTCGGTGCCGCCGTCCTGGTCGAGGACGCGGATGTGGGCCCGGTGCACCTGCGCGAAGGTGTGGCCGCGGCTCGTGCCCTCGGAGAGGGACACCGAGAAGACGATCTTCTCGACCTCGGCCGGAACCCGTGTCAGGTCGACCTGGATCCGCTGGTCGTCCCCGCCGGCCGGGCGGGCCTGGCCGGAGTGCCGGACCGAACCGTCCGGGCTGCTCGGGTTGTTGCAGAAGACGAAGCAGTCGTCGGACGGCACCCTCCCGGACCGGTCGCACAGCAGCGCCCCGGCATCCGGCTGGTACCCCGTGTCCGCCTGCCAGCCCAGCCCGACCGTCACGGCAGTCAGGCCGGGGGCCTGCCTGCTCAGCGATACGTTGCCGCCCTTGGTCAGGGTCACACTCATCTCTCCTCCACCGTCGCTGCCGCTCACCGGGTCCATGATGATCAACGGCTCTCCGTGACCATCGGTTCCCCCGTTGCTCCTTCCTTCAAGCAGATCCGTGACCCGCGCGGGGCGGTCAGGCGGGGGAAACAGCGGGCGGTGGCCAGGAAGCAGAGCGTCGTCAGGATGAACGGCCAGGTGAGGACGTGGCCGCCGGACGGGGCGAGAAGTCCGGCCGCGCCCTGGGTCAGAGCGGTCGTGGTCGCCGCGCCGAGCAGGGCGTACGGCAGCGTGGCCGGGGTCGCCGGCAGGAGCGCCCCGCACAGCGCCAGCGCCACCAGCACCGCGTTGTAGCCCATCGTGCCGTCGGCGATCCGTGCGGCGGGGACGCCGAGCGCCCAGGCGGTCAGGATGCCGGTCGCACCGCCGGCGCAGGCCACCAGTCCGGCCACCCGGTTCGCCAGGAAGAGGACCCCGAGCAGCAGCGCCCCCACGTACCACTGGTCCAGGAAGAAGACCTGGGAGACGCCCCGCAGGAGCGCTCCTGCCAGGTCTGCGGGGTGGAGGCTGGTCGGCCCGGAGAGCGCCTGCGGTGGCGTGGCGGTGCGCGGCCGCGTCCACCCGAACGCGGGAGCTGCCGCGGTCACCGCGCCCGCCAGGAGGCAGTACGGGATGGTCAGCGGCGGCAGATCCCACACCCGCAGCACCCGCACCAGCGCCGCCGTGACGACCGTGACCACGGCGCAGCCCGCCGCGGCCAGCAGCACCGTGGACAGCCGGCCCGGGCCCAGGAACACGGCCAGACACAGGGCGAGCAGGCAGGAGTTGAGCCCTTCCAGTCCCGGTTCGACCCGTTCGTCGGCCGCGTCCAGCAGGTGTGCGGTGGCGGTGCCCAGGACGGCGCCGCCCAGGGCGTAGGCGCCGTAGCGCCAGTCGGCCGTGGCTAGCGCGAGACAGCAGAGGGCGCCCGCGCGGGCGTCGGCCAGGAACATGACCTGCGCCGGGCCGCGCAGCACCTGCCGCACGCTCCCCGACCCACGTCCGCGACGTCTCCACCGCACACCCGGCAACCGTGCCAACGCTCCCCCAGGGCAAGTGTTTCCGCTGAGCGGCTTATCTCTTCCGTCATACGGTAGTGGGCGCGGCAGCTGCCGAGGAGAACCATGACCGCTCGGGGAGAGGTCACGACCGGCCCAGGACCGACACCACGGATCCTGCCGCCGTCCGCCGCAGCTGGGAAGGCCTCGCCCTCGGTGACGCCTTCCGCGAGCGGTGGTTCCCGCTCTTTCACGACCTCGGCAGTCCTTCGCCGGGATACGGGCCCAGCGGACGCAGGACGCTCACGCCTGGCGCCGGTGGGCAGTTGCCGGCGGCGTCGGCGAAGCCCTGGGGACTGACGTCCGGCAGCCGGCGGCCCGAGCCCGGTGGCGGTGCGGGAGCCGACGCTCTGCTCGGCGCAGGTGTGGGCGCAACGGCACTGGTGCGGCGGCGCTTCTCGTGATGTGCTGGTAGCGGCGGGAAGGACCCGACAGACGCGGGGAAGCGGCTTCGAGCCGTGCACCGCGCAATCCGGATCCGCGAGAAGCGGATGGCCTTCCCGCCCTGATGCCGGTGTCCCGCCCTGGTGTCCGCGTCGCGTCGTGGTGTCCGTCTCGCACCGTTGCCCGCACGCCACGCGAGGCGCCGGGCCGTCGGTCGTGCGCCCAAGGGGTCCGGCTGCTCGACCTGCGCCCCTCATGGCAGAGGACGCCCGGACCGGTGAGGAGGACGGCATGCCCAGCGGGCCGCACCGGGTGGGTGACGTGATGACGCGTGACGTCGTGGCGGTCGGGCGTGCGGCCCTGTTCAAGGACATCGTCGTGCGCATGGAGCGGTGGCGGGTCGGTGCGCTGCCGGTGCTGGAGGACGACGGCCGGGTGGCCGGGGTGGTCTCCGAGGCGGACCTGCTGCCCAAGGAGGAGTTCCGGGACACTCCCCCCGACGCGGACACACGGCTGCGCCGCCCCGCGGACCTGGCCAGGGCCGCAGCGGTCACCGCCGAGCAGCTGATGAGCTCGCCGGCCGTCACGGTGCACGCCGACGCCACGCTGGCCGAGGCGGCGCGCCTCATGGCGCTGGGGCACATCGAGCGGTTGCCGGTGGTCACCGCCGACGGCGTGCTGGAGGGCGTGGTCAGCCGCAGCGATCTGCTCAGCGTTTTCCTGCGCGCGGACGACGACCTCGCCGACGAGATCCGCCGCGACGTGCTGGACGTGCTGTTCCCCGCTCCGGTCGACCCCGTGCACGTCACGGTCACCGACGGCGTCGTGACGCTGACCGGGCGGGTCCCGGACGGCACGCGGATACCCCCGGCGGTCCGTAAGGTGCGGGCCGTCGAAGGGGTCGTGGCAGTGGACTGCCGACTGACCGGGGCGTGAGCACGGCCGGCCGGGGTGCGGGCCGGCGGTCCTGGCAGTGGAGTGCGGGGCTTGCGGCCCTGGAAAGGGACCTGACCGTGGACCACCGACCCGCCGAGACCGGAGCACCACCGGCCACGGTGCCGACCCCGCAAAGGGCCGTGACAGCGGACCACCGACCCGCCGAGACCAGAGCACCACCGGCCACGGTGCCGACCCCGCAAAGGGCCGTGACAGCGGACCACCGACCCGCCGAGACCAGAGCACCACCGACCAGGGTGGGCGACTCAGCCCCGGCCTCCACTGAGGTTCCCCCACTGGGGCCCGACCTGCTTCCACTCCTCGTCCCACTCGGCCATGCGCCGGCGGATGAGCCGGGTGCGGACCAACCACCCTGCGCTCCAGACCGCCGCACCGGCCGACGGGCCGACGAGCACGCCCGTCAGGGCCGCCTGGAGGTCCGCCGACGTGCCGGTGACGGGCGCGGGGACGATACGGTCCGCCCGGTTCGTCCACACCGTCACCTCGGAGCCGGCGGGGGTGCCGGGGACGACCTTCGCCCGGTCGGTGTGCACCGTGCCGTCCGGGTCCGTCCAGCGCACCGTGGCCCAGACCCGCCCGTCGTCGTAACCGGTCGCGGTGGCCGGGGTCGGCGACGCCTCGCCGGTGATCACGGCCGACACGGGGTGGACCTGTGCCTGCCGCGCGGAGTACGCGGAGGCGGCGGCCTGCGCCGCGAGGAGGCCGGCGAGGACTCCTGCGACCACGACGAGGACCCAGGTGGCGAGGACGATCCAGGCCTCCACGACGTCGCTGTGCCGCCGCAGCGGATTGCGCCGCCACCGCCACAGCCGCACTCGGCCGACCGTGGTGGGAGGTGTCCGTGTCATGGTCACCGCCTCCTCTCGTGGGCCGGCGGCCCACCGCGCAGCGGGCGGGCCGACTCGGCGTCCGCCAGGTCCGGGTCGAGCACCGGGTTGCGCGGTGGCCCGCCGGCGCGCACCGCACGTCCACCGCGCCGGGGCCGGCCCGGACGAGGCGGGCGGCGCGCGGCGTCAGGGCGGTTTCCCGCCCCCGGCCGCTGAGCCTCAGGACACCATCGTGCACCTTCACCCGGATTACGGCGGTATGAGTGCCGACGAGACGTACAAAACCCAGCGCCGAATCTCCCCTGCGCTGTCCGGACCGAGCGCAGCACCCGCTCCACCTCCCTCGGCGGACGCTCATCTAGGTCCTGGGCAGCGGCACCCGCCACTCCAGACGGGCGCCGCCGTCCTCGCCGCGGCCCACTTCGAGCCGGCCGCCGAGCCGCTCCGCCCGCTCGGCCATGTTGCGCAGCCCGCTGCGCCGGCCGTCGGGCGGGATGCCCACGCCGTTGTCGCACACCGTGAGCCGCACCTCGCGGCCGTCGGTGGCCAGCAGCACCTCGGCCCGGTCGGCATGGGCGTGCCGGGCGATGTTGGTGACGGCCTCGGAGAGCACGGCCACCACGTGGTCGCCGATCTCCCTCGGTACGTCGGTGTCCAGGAGCCCCTCCATGCGCACGCTGGGCGGGAAGCCCAGCACGCGTGCGGCCTCGCCTACCACCCGGACCACCCGGGCCCGCAGCCCGCTCGCGGCGGATCCCTCGTGCGCCCGCAGCCCGAAGATCGTCGACCTGATGATCTTGATGGTCTCGTCCAGGTCGTCGACGGCCCGCAGGACCCGCTCGGAGGCCTCCGGATGGTCGATGAACCGGCCCGCGCTCTGCAGGGTCATCCCCGTGGCGAACAGCCGCTGGATGGCCAGGTCGTGCAGGTCCCGGGCGATCCGGTCGCGATCCTCCAGCAGGGCGATCTGCTGGGCGTCCCTGCGCCGCTCGGCCAGCTCCATGGCGATGGCGGCCTGTGCGGCGAACCCCTGGAGTCTTTCGGTCTCCGTGCCCGAGAACACCGGCCGGCCCTCCTCCCGCGCCAGCAGCACCACGCCCCGAACCCCGCCCTCGCCCGTGCCGATGGGGACGGCCACGGCGGGCCCGAGGCCGCGGAAGCGCGGCGGCTCCGGTGAGATCCGCCGGTCATGGGCGACGTCGTCGCTGATGACCGGGGCGGCGGCGGCGAAGGCCAGGCCCATGAGGCTGTCGTGCAGGGGCAGCACCAGACCGCGGTGGGCGTCCGCCTCCGCGCCGACGGCGATCTGGACGGAGAGCGCGTCGGTGCCGGACAGCGGCATCGCCACCGCCGCGAGGGCCGAGCCGGTGATCTCACGGGCCCGTTCCGCGATCAGGTCCAGCGCCTCGGTGCGCTCACTGCCGGACATCAGGCTGTAACTGATCTCCGCGTTCGCCATGAGCCAGCGTTCGCGCAGCCGGGAGTCCTCGTACAGGCGGGCGTTGTCGATGGCCACCCCGGCCGCGACGGCCAGCGTCGACAGCACCGCCTCGTCCTCCTCGTCGAACTCCAGCCCGCCGCGCTTCTCGGTCAGGTAGAGATTGCCGAACACCTGGTCGCGCACCCGGATCGGAACCCCGAGGAAGCTGTTCATCGGCGGGTGCCCCGGCGGGAAACCGTACGAGGACGGGTGCTCGGAGATCTTCGACAGCCGCAGCGCCTGCGGGTGTCGGATCAGCTCGCCGAGGATGCCGTGGCCCTCCGGGTAGGGGCCGATCTCGGCGATCTGCCGCTGGGCCACGCCGACGGTGTGGAAGGCCGAGAGCGTGCGGCCGTCGGGTCCGATCACGCCGAGGGCGGCGTACTCGGCGTCGACGAGGGTCGCCGCGGCCTCGACGATGGAGCGCAGCGCCTGTTCCAGGTCCAGTTCACGACCGACGGACAGGACCGCCTCCAGCAGGCTGTGCACCCGGTCCCGGGTGCCGCGGGCCGCGTCGATCCTGGCCTGCAGCTCCTCCAGCAGCTCGTCCAGCTTCAGCTGCGGCAGTCGTACGCCGGGCTGCTCCGTATCGGTCACCGCACCCTCCAGTCCCCACCGGCGCATGGCTTCGAGTGGGCCCTATGACACCGTATCGGCTCCCGGGCCGGGAGGGCATGTGATCGTTTCCGGCCGCCCCGGTCCACGGGTGGACACCCCGTCGGCGGGTGACGGGCCGGCGGGACGTCCGGCCCCCGTCGAGGACCGAACGGCACTGTCGGGAACGGTGCGAGAGGGACGACAGTGAAGTCAGGAGCGGCACCGATCCCCCGCGGTGTCGCTCCGTCGGCGACCTGGCATCGCATGCGCAGTGCACGGAAGTCCGCGACAAGAAGGCAGCACCTCCCACGAAGAAGCCCGTCATGATCGGTTCTCGCGACCCGGCGCGCCGGCGCATCGACCTCGACCGTGCCGAGGCGCTGCGGCTGCTCGGCAGCGTCTCCCTGGGCCGGGTCGTCTTCACCCGGCAGGCGCTGCCCACCGTCCGGCCGGTCAACCACGTCCTGGACGCCGGGGAGATCGTGATCCGCACCCACGACGGCGCCGCGCTGACCTCGCACGCCCGGCGGGGCGACGGCACGGGCGTGGTCGTCGCGTACGAGGCCGACGCCATCGATCCTGACACCCACCTCGGCTGGAGCGTCGTCGTCACCGGCTACGCCCGCCTCGTCACGGATCCCGCCGAACTCGTCCGGATCCGGGCGCTGTTGCGCCCCTGGGCGCCGCAGGAGGGCATGGACCAGGCGGTGCGGATCCGTCCCGACCTGGTCACGGGCGTGCTGCTCACCGGCGCGGGAGGCGTGCCGGAGGAGGGGAGACCGGGGTCGGCGGCGCCGTGACCCGTCGTCCGGTACCGGAGTCACCCACCGTCCGGTTCGGCGCCGCCGTGCCCTGTCACCCGGCACCAGCGTCACCCACCGTCCGGTTCGGTGCCGCAGACCCCCGCCATCCGGTGGGGCTCGGAACGCGTTCACGCCTCGTCGTCCGCTCCCGACGTCGTCGTCGGCACGTGCCCGGCGCAGCCGGTCGCTCCGGCCGTCGAGCGCTACGGCCTGGAGGGCGTGGCCGCCGGGCGATCTCGATCAGGCCGTGGGAACGGCCAGTTCGTGCTGTTCCCCGCCGAGCACCACCTTCAGCGCGCCGGTCTCGGCAGCGTGGGCGAACACGTCGTACGCCTGCTCCATGTGGTCCAACGGCAGGACGTGGGTGACCAGTTCACCGGTCGGCAGCTTGCCGGCGGCGGCCATCCGGAGCAGGGTCGGGGTCGAAGTGCCGTCCACCAGACCGGTCGTGATGGTCAGGTTCCTGATCCACAGCTCCTCGAGGTGCAGCGTGGCCGGCGCGCCGTGCACACCGACATTGGCCACGTGCCCGCCGGGCCGCACCATCCGGGCGCACAGTTCGAAGGTCTCGGGCACGCCGACGGCCTCGATGGCCACGTCCGCGCCGAGTCCTTCGGTCAGGTCCTCCACCAGTTGGAGCGGCTCCTCGCGGACATCGGCGACGGCGTCGGCGCCGAGCCGCCGTGCTGCCTCCAGCCGGGCCGGGGCCAGGTCCACCGAGATGATCCGCTCCGGAGCGAACAGGCGTGCCGTGGCGAGCGCCGCGAGACCGATGGGGCCGGCGCCGACGATCACCACGGTGTCGCCGGGCCGTACATGCCCGTTCAGGACGCCCACCTCGTAGGAGGTCGGGAAGATGTCGGCGAGCAGGACGGCGTCCTCGCTGCGCAGGGTGCCGGGCAGCGGGTGCACGGAAAGGTCGGCGTACGGGACGCGGACGTACTCGGCCTGGGTCCCGTCGATCAGGTGGCCGAGGACCCAGCCACCGCCGCCCCGGCACTGGCCGTAGGCGCCGTCCCGGCAGAAGCGGCAGCGTCCGCACGAGGTGATGCAGGACATCAGCACCCGGTCCCCGGGGCGTACGGTGCGTACGTCGCTGCCGACCTCGACGACCTCCCCCACGGCCTCGTGGCCGAGCACCGTGCCGGGGCGCACCTCGGGAACGTCGCCTTTGAGGACGTGCAGGTCCGTCCCGCAGATGGTCACGGCGCCGACCTGCACGATCGCGTCGGTCGGCTCCTTGATCCCGGGGTCGGGGACGTCCTGCCAGGAGGCCTCTCCGGGGCCGTGGAAGACGTAGCCTTTCATGGCTCTCCTCACCACTCTCGGGGTCGGTGTCGCGCGGGGCCCGGCCGGTACGACGCCCGGACCGCCCCGCGTTCCAGCGTGGGCGCGGGGCGGGGGCACGCGCTTGGGCCGTCCGGCCCGAATCCCGGCTGGACGGTGCTCCGCGCAGTCCCCGCACGGCCGGCGGGCCCGCTTCACGCGCACCTCGGCACGCCCGGCCCGACCGCTTCGCAGCCGGGTGGGCCCAGCCGGACCGGAGAGGGGACCGTTCGGCCCTTCCCGGCTGCCGGCCCGCGCACTTCGCTGGTCACATGCCCGAGTACCACGCGGAGCCCGGGGCAGATCCTCCACCGACCCGCCTCGACGGCCCGACCGTCCTCCCCCTGCACGGGGAGATCGACCTGCTGACCGCGCCCGCCCTGGTGGAGCGGCTCGACGCGCTCACCGCGCGACCGAACCTGGACCTGGTGCTGGACCTCAGGACCGTCGCGTTCATCGACTGTGCCGGGCTGGCCATCCTGTGCCGGACGCGCAACCGGGTCCTGGCCCGGCGCGGCCGACTGCGCCTGGTCACGGAGAGCGCCGACTTCCTGCGGATGCTGCGCGCGGCCGGCCTGGGTGGCGTCTTCGAGGTGCAGCCCCGGCTGCCGGAGCCCCTGCCTGGACTCCCCGGCTCCTGGTGACGGCCGACCGCACGGTGCCCCACCGCCGAGCCCGCGAAGTCCGCGAAGTGCAGCCACGGCCGCCGAAGCCGCAGATCCCCGGCTCCTGGTGACGGCCGACCGCACGGTGCCCCACCGCCGAGCCCGCCGAGTCCCCCGACTCCGCCGAGCCCGCCGAGCCCGCCGAGCCCGCCGAGTGTGACGGAGCTCCGGTCGTCGTGGAGGCCGTCACAGAGGTCGTCATCGGGGTCGTCGTGGCCGCCCGTGGTGGCCGAGGTCAGACGGGTTCCGGTACGACGGCCACCGGGCAGGCCGCGCGGTGCAGGACTCCGTGAGCGATCCGGCCGAGCTGGAGGCCGAAGCGACCGTGCCGGTGCCGGGCGCCGACGACGAGGAGCCCGGCGCCGTGGGAGGCGGCCACGAGCACGTCCCGGGCGTGGCCCTCGACGGTGCGCCAGTGCAGTTCCAGTTCCTTGGGAGCATCCCTCAGCGCCTCCTCCACCGCTTCCGCGGCACCCTGTTCGGACGCGTGGGCGGGCTCGTCGGCGCGCAGCGGATGCCCGAGGGCGGTGTGCGCGGAACGCCGCCAGGCCCGCACGGCCTCCAGCGGCACGCTGCGCAAGACCGCCTCCTCGGTGGCGAACCGTACGGCTGCCGATTGCGCCGGTTTTCCCTCGGCGCCCAGGACCACGCGGCGCCGGGTCACCGTGTTGTCGTGGCTGCCGCGCAGCACGATCACGGGACAGTGCGCGTGACCCGCGACCGTGACGCTGACCGAGCCGAGCAGCGCCTCTGTGATGCCGCTGCGGCCCCGGGAGCCGAGCACCACGATGCGGGCGCTACGGCTCTCGTGCACCAGACCGTACCCCGGCTCCTCCGGCAGCACGGCGGTGGTGACCTCGAGCTCCGGATGCCGGCGGCGGGCCCGGCTCTCGGCGGCGCCGACGACGTCCAGGGCCATCACCTCCTCGGCCGGCTTGCCGAGTTCCTGGGCCAGCAGGGCGCCTTCGTAGCGCTCCCAGAGCGAGGCGTACACCAGGCGCAGCGGGGCGCCGCGCAGAGCGGCCTCGTCGGCCGCCCAGTCCACGGCGCGCAGGCTCGGCTCGGAGCCGTCGACGCCGACGACGACGGGCAGGTCCATCGCGATCACCGTCCCTGGTCGGGGTGGAGGAGGCCGTGCGCCTTCTCGGGCGATCCCCCGAGACCCGCAGCCGGGGGTCGGGTCACTGTCTCGGCCTCGCCGGGCGAGGGATCCGGTTCCAGCGTCGTGGCGCGAGGGCCCGGGGTCATGGGCCGCTGGTCCCGCCGAGGGGGCCGACCGGTCCCCCGTGCGCGCATCGGGTCACGGCGGGCGGCCGTACGGTCCGCGCGAGGGCCGGGCGGCCCATGTGCCGACCGGCATGCACCGGCCCACGCTGAAAGGGAGCGGACCGCCCGTCGAGAGGGGAGTCACCATGTACGGCACCCCGCACATCGTCAGCGACGTGATGACCCACACGGTCGCCGCCGTCGGCCGGCGGGCCCCCTTCAAGGAGATCGTACGGCTCATGCAGGACTGGCGGGTCGGCGCTCTGCCCGTGCTTGAGGGCGAGGGCCGGGTGGTCGGCGTGGTCTCCGAGGCCGACCTGCTGGCCAAGGAGGAGCTGCGGGACAGCCCGGGTGAGGGCTACCGGCGGCTGCGCCCCGCGGCCGACCTGGCGAAGGGTGAGGCGGTCACCGCGGCGGAGTTGATGTCCTCCCCGGCGGTCACCGTCCACGCGGGCGCGACCCTCGCCCAGGCCGCGCGGATCATGGCGCGGGCCCAGGTGAAGCGGCTGCCCGTGGTGGACGAGATCGGCCTGCTGGACGGCATGGTCAGCCGTGCCGACCTGCTCAAGGTCTTCCTGCGCGGGGACGACGAGATCCGGCAGGACGTGCGGCGCGAGGTCGTGACCCGCCTCTTCCCGCCGCCGAACTCGGCCGTGGAACTGGAGGTGGAGGACGGCATCGTGACGGTGACGGGCCGGATCCGGGACCACGCCCTCGTTCCCGTGGCCGCTCGTCTGGTGCGCGCGGTCGAGGGGGTCGTGGACGTGCGGTTCGACCTCGCGCCGGAGCGCCGCGAGGCGCACGCGGACCGCCCGCGGGGCTCGCCGGTGACGGCACGGGAAATGGGGCCGGTCGGCCCTGGTGCATCCGGTTCCGCCGGGCGACCATCGGCGTGGTGACAGCCCGCAGTACGTCCGTCTCCGCGGAACGAGAGGTCGGCATGACCGAGACGCGCACCTTCACGGCCCAGGACCCGATCCGGGTGTTCCTGCTGGACGACCACGAGGTCGTCCGGCGCGGACTGACCGACCTGCTGGACGCCGAACCCGACATCCTCGTGGTCGGCGACGCGGACACGGCCGAGCACGCCCTGGTCCGTGGTCCCGCCCTGCGCCCGCACGTCGCCGTGCTCGATGTGCGCCTGCCCGACGGGGACGGCATCTCGGTGTGCCGGGAACTGCGCAGCAGGATGCCGGAGCTTGCGTGCCTGATGCTCACCTCGTTCGACGACGAGGACGCCCTGCTGGACGCGATCATGGCCGGGGCGTCCGGATACGTGCTCAAGCAGATCAAGGGGTCGGATCTGGTGTCGGCGGTGCGCACGGTCGCCTCCGGCCAGTCGATGCTCGACCCGGCGACGACGGCCCGCCTGATGCGCTCGCTGCGGGCCGAGGCCGGGGGCGCGCCGTCGGTGCCGCCCGAGCTGGCCGGCCTGTCGCCGCGCGAGCGCGACATCCTGGCGCTGATCGGCGACGGGCTGACCAACCGCGAGATCGGCAGGAGACTGTATCTGTCGGAGAAGACCGTCAAGAACCACATCTCTCGGCTGCTGGCCAAGCTCGGTGTGCAACGGCGGGTGCAGGCCGCCGTCCTCGCCTCGCACCTGGAACCGCAGGAGTCGCCGGAACGCTCCTCCCGCTGAGCGCCCCGAACCGGGGTAGGCAGGGGTGAGGAGGCCGCTCACCCGTGCTGCCGACGCCGTGCGGGCGTGCCGCCCGGCCCCGGCACAATGCGGGCGGGTCATCCTCCGGCCTGTGGGTCATCCTTCGAGCAGGGCAGGGAAGGACGGACGCAAATGGACAGGGACACGTTCGAGGGGCGGGGGCCGCGGCTGGTGCCTCCCGCCGAGGTCTCCCCGGGCGCGGCGACGTCCGGGGCCGCGCCCGGAAAGGCCCGGTCCGGCAAGGCACATGCGCAGCGGCGGTCCGGCCGCGGCTGCGGTGCCGCGCTGCCGTCGCGCCGGGATCCGCGCACCAGGACCGCCCGCGCCGATCCCGGAGCCGCACGCCGGCGCAAGCGGGGCATGGGCGAGCAGTGGCTGCTGCTGCCCGGCGGCATCTGGCGGCGGGTGGAGACGATCCGGGTGCGGAGCCTGTTCGGCTGACCTCCGTCACCGGGCTGCCGAGCCCGGCAGGTTACGACGGTGTGAGCGGAAGATCGTCGGTGTAGGCGTTCACGGGCTGGGCGATGGGCTGGGCCTCCCGTACGTCGAGGGCCGCCTGCGCGGTCCGGGTGCCGAGGGTGCCTACGGGGTGCCAGGTCCCGGTCACCGCCAGCCAGGTGTCGGCGGGGGGCGCCTCGGTGCCGTACATCCGGACCTTGACGGTCTGCGAGTCGGCCGCGCAGCACGTGAAGACGATGCGGGTCAGGTACCAGCCTCCGTCCTTGTCCGGGGTGACGAAGCCCGTCAGCCGGACGGTGCGCCCCTGGACGGCCCGGCTGCGGTCCTGCTGGACCCGCTTGGTGAAGTCGGTGAGCGTCAGCGGCAGCGGTGAGTCGGCGGGCAGCGGAGCGAAGGCCTTCTGCACCGTGACCGGCTTGCTGTTCGAGCGCGCGGCAGTGTACGCGCCCAGCGCGGGCGGAGCGTGGAAGAGCAGGCTGAGGGCCGGCAGGAAGAGCAGCCAGGCGATCCCGGGCGTGCCGGAGTGGTCGTGGCCGTCGTGCGCGGCGTGCTGCCTGCTGCCCCGGCAGACCGCGCCCGCGAGGCCGAGCAGCAGCAGGAGCGCTCCGGAGGCGATGAGCAGCGGCCGCAGGCCGGCCTTGACGTAGCGCAGGTAGGTGTCGGTGAACAGGGCGATGTGCAGCAGGCCGATGCCGGTCAGCGTCAGCAGCAGCGCCTGGACGGGGCGTCTCACAGCAGGGCGCCTCCGATCAGGAAAGCGGCGGTGACCGCGACGACCGTGGTCGCCGCGGAGAACCGCCAGGCGAAGGCGCGGCCGAAGGTGCCCGCCTGCAGGGCGATGAGCTTGAGGTCGACCATGGGCCCGACCACCATGAACGCGAGCCGGGCGGTCGCCGAGAACCCGGTGAGCGAGGCGGCGACGAACGCGTCGGCCTCCGAGCAGACCGCCAGCAGGACGGCGAGGGCGGCCAGGAAGAGCACCGAGAGCCAGGGCGAGCCGGAGAAGGCGTCGAGGACGGAGCGCGGCACGGCGACGTTGAAGGTGGCGGCGGCCATCGCGCCGAGCACGAGAAAGCCTCCGGCGTGCAGGAAGTCGTGCTGGAAGCCGAGCCGGAACTCCGTCCAGCGGCTGCGGCCGTGCTCGTGTCCGGCGTGCCGGTGCCGCAGAACCGGGCGCAGCCACTCCTCCCTGCCCAGCCAGAGCCACAGCCAGCCCATCACGGCCGCCGTGCCGAGCGAGGCGAGCAGCCGGGCGGCGACCATCGCGGGGTTGCCCGGGAAGGCGACGGCGGTGGCCGTGAGCACGACCGGGTTGACGGCGGGGGCGGAGAGCAGGAAGGCGAAGGCCGCGGCCGGAGTGACGCCGCGGCGGATGAGGCTGTGGGCGACGGGGACGGAGGCGCACTCGCAGCCCGGCAGCACCGCGCCCGCGGCGCCCGCGACGGGCACGGCGAGTGCGGGCCGCTTCGGCAGCACCCGGGTGAACAGGTCGGCCGGCACGAAGGCGTTGATGGCACCGGACAGCACGGTGCCCAGGAGGAGGAAGGGCAGCGCCTGGACGGTGATGGCCAGGCAGACGGTGCGCCAGGCCTGAACGGCCGGCTGGTTCAGCCACTGCGCACCGGCGAGGAGGAGCACGGCCGCGACGCCGGCCGCTGTCGCGGCCGCGAGGGCGGCGCCGTACGACCGGGGCCGGATGCGGCGCTCGGGTGGACCGAGGGGGACGACCGCCACACCCTCCACCACGCCAACCAGTTCATCCGATTCTTCCATCATCACTCCGGATGTCGGTGTCTGGCCGACGATAGGCGAGTGCCAGGCCCGGTCCGCGCGTACACGCCGCCGCCATGTCACCCCATGCGTCGCATTGCGCCCAACGGTGGCTCTTCTCACAATCCGGGGCGAACAGGGGCTCGGAGTGACCGCAGCCACTTCACGGCAGGCGGGTTTTGTCTACGTTCGTGACCCATGTCGTTCCCCCAGCCTCACACCGCACGCCGCACGACCGGCGTCCTCCTGGCCTCGGTGGCCGCCCTGCTCACCGCCGGCATACCGGCCGCCGCCGCCTCGACCGCACCCGCCCCGGCGAAGACCGCACCCGCCCTGGCGAAGAGCGCCCCCGCCCCCGCCGAGAACGCCCCCGCCCCGGCGAAGACCGCCCACGCCACCGCGGCCGTCCTGGACCTGGACGGACACGGCCGCGCCCCCGTGGTGCATGGCGCGGACACCAGCTACGACACCGCCAGCATCGTCAAGGTCGACATCCTCGCGGCCCTCATGCTCAAGGCCCAGGACGCGCACCGAGCGCTCACCGCCGGGGAGCGCCAACACGCCGAACCGATGATCGAGCGCAGCGACAACGCGGCGGCCGACGCCCTGTGGCGGGAGATCGGCCGGGCGCCCGGCCTCGCCGCCGCCAACAAGCGCCTGGGGCTGACCTCGACCACGGGCGGTGCCGGAGGCCTGTGGGGTCTGACGCAGACGACCGCGAGCGACCAGATACGGCTGCTGGGGGCCGTCTTCGACAACCGCACGGCGAAGACGGGCTCCGACCCGCTGAGCGCCCGGTCCCGTGCCTACATGCGCGATCTCATGAGCCACGTCGTTCCCGAGCAGGCCTGGGGCGTCTCCGCGGTCAACGCCTCCGGGGCGCAGCGGGCGCTGAAGAACGGCTGGCTGCAGCGCACCTCCACCGGTCTCTGGGACGTCAACAGCGTCGGCCAGGTGAACGTCAACGGCCACCGGTGCCTCGTCGCGGTCCTCTCCAACGGCAGCGCCTCCATGAACGCGGGCATCTCCCTGGTGGAGCGGACGGCACGCGAGGCCGTGGCCTGAGCGCTTTTCGGGCGCCGCGGAAGGGGCACGCGGGCGGGGTACGACTCCTCGACTTCAGGGGCGGTGCCACGATGGCCGAGTACGAACGTTCCCGCACGATGCCCGCACAGCCCGAGCAGGTCTTCGACCAGGCGGCCAATGTCGCCCAGTTCGACTCCTGGCTCCCCGACGAACTGCACGTGGACGCCGAGGAGCCGCCCGCCGTCACCGTGCACGAGGCCGGCTCCGGCCAGGACCTGCCCGCGCTGCTGCGGTCCCAACCGGACCAGATGCGCCTGGAGTGGGGCACCCGGGAGCAGGGCAGCTACACCGGCTGGCTCCAGGTGGCCGGCATCGGCAGCGGCACCAGCGAGGTGACCGTCCACCTGTCCTTCTTCGAGGGCGGCCACGACCCCGGGGAGCGGGCGGTGTACGAGGCCCTGGACGGCAGCCTGCGCCGCCTGGAGGAGCAGGTGCGGATGCGCGTCGAGCACACGGCCGGCTGAAACGCCGGGCACCGTCGCCCGGCATCCCCCTGCGCACGGCACGTGCTCGGCGGGCGGGTCCTCGCCGGCCGGCCGCGCCTCAGCGGCCCGCCCGGGTGACGGCGCGCGGGTGCACGAGATCGAATGGCCCTCCGACTCCGAACGACCAGGCAGGCCCGGACGACCGGGGCCTGTCCGCTGTGCGGGTCCGGCCGGAGGCGACGCGGGACGGCCCGGCGGGTGGGGCAGGTGCAAACATTCCTGCACGTCGGAAGTCTCCCTGCGGGGAACTCGCGTTCCCCGCTTGTTCATTGCCCGTCGCATCCGCTTCCGTCAGAGGACTCCATGCCCCTCACCCTCCCCCCACACCGCACGCTCCGGCAGACCGCGGGCGGCGCCATCGGCGCCCTCGCCCTGATCGCGCTGGGCGCCGTGCCGGCCGCTGCCGACGACTCGCCCGCCGGCCTGGTGCTGGGCGCCATCGCCCCTGTCGACGGGGTCGAGCCGGGCAGTGACATCCAGGTGACGCCGACCTTCACCAACACGGGCGGCTCGGCACTCGGCAAGGTGTGGCTGTCGTACTCCGTCACGCGCGGGCTGAGCCACACACAGGTGCCGGCCAACTGCCTGCGCTACGAGATCACGGCCTTCGACGAGGAGCCGAGCCGCTCGGAGGTGATCTGCGAGTTCGACCAGACCGTAGGGCCGGATGTCGTCTACGCGCCCGAGCGGCCGCTGACCCTGAAGGTCCTCGACCACGCGCTCTACGACCGGCTCAGGGTCACGGTCGACTCCACCGACACCGGCCCGGGCGACGGCGCCTCCGACCCGGTGCGCGGCACCGGCCCCGCCGTGAAGCTGGTCGAACGGCCCGACGAGACCCCGGCCGCCCCGGGCTCCGCACAGCACGACGGCTGGGACGCCGCGGACGTGGCCGTGACGGCGGACAACACGGCCGACTTCCGGGTGACCGGCGCACGGCTCAAGGGGCGCGCCGGGGACACCGTCGCGCTCCAGGTGCGGTTCACCAACGCGGGGCCCGGCTGGGTGCTCCGGGAACCGGGCGAGGGCGCCACCCGGGTCCTGATCAGGATGCCCTCCGGCACGACGGTGACCAAGGCGGCCGGTTTCTGCGACAAAACGGCGCCCGGGGCCTACACGTGCGGCACCAGCGAGTCCTGGATCAACGAGGGCGGCGGGGAGACGTACTCGTTCACGCTGCGGATCGACAAGGGGGCGTCGTCCGGGGCCGAGGGCTCCGTGGCGCTCGCGGGAGAGCCGCGGCCCTTCGACCACGACAAGGCGAACGACACCGCCCGCATCCGGCTCGACGTGAGCAGCGGCGGCACAACGGGAGGCGGCGGCTCGGCGTCCTCCGCGGGCGGCTCGGGTACCTCCGGCGCCACGGCCGGGGGCTCGGCGGGCAGTTCCTCCACCGGCGGCTCCACCGGCGGCTCCACCGGCGGCTCGTCGTCGTCCACCGGCGGTGACCTCGCGAGCACCGGCTCCGGCGCGGTGCT
>NZ_JBLEBI010000055.1:0-36183 GCF_047340315.1 Streptomyces sp. AF1A | reverse complement strand
AGCACGCACCAGCCCCCGATGCCGCAGGCCCCGGCAGCCGCGCCCGGCGGCTCCTACGCCGGCTACACCTCGCCGATCCCGGTCGTGCGCACCCACCTCGGGCACGCGCTGGCCTCCGAGTGGACGAAGATCAAGTCGATCCGGTCGACGATGTGGACGCTCGGCGTGTTCGCGGTCCTCGTCGTCGGCATCGGCCTGCTGGCCGGCGTGGTGGTCACCCACTCCTCCTCGGACATGGGCGGCACGAACCCGCTGCAGCTCGGCTTCTTCGGGCTGCTGCTCGGCAGCATGTGCATCATGACGCTCGGCGTGCTGACCACCGCCTCCGAGTACGGCACCGGCATGATCCGTACGACGATGACGGCGTGCCCGAGCCGCGGCCGGGTGCTGGCCGCCAAGGCGATCGTGTTCACCGCCGTCGCCTTCGTGATCACGCTGGCCGCCGCCGCCTTCGTGGCCATGGTGCAGGCCTCCATGGTCCAGGGCCACGGCGCGCGCACGCCCACCGGCACCGAGTGGTTCAAGGCCACCGTCGGCGTCAGCCTCTACATCGCCCTGCTCGGCCTGGTCTCGCTGCTCATCGGCTCGATCATCCGGCACTCGGCGGGCGCCATCACCATCATGATCGGCGCTCTGCTCGCGCCCCTGGTGATCGCGCTGTTCATGTTCTCCGAGTCGCTGCACAAGGTCCGCGACTGGCTGCTGGAGTACTCGATCCCGAACCAGATGAGCGTGTTCTACTCGAACTCCCTGAGCTCGTCGGGACCGTCGGGCTGGGACCCGCTGTGGATCATGCTGGGGGTGGCGGCCGTGGCGTACGCGGGCGCCTACGCCCTGCTGCACAGCAGGGACGTGTAGCCCCGGGCTCAGAACCTCGGCGCGTTACGGGACCGCTGCACCCGCGTGGTGCGGCGGTCCTTCGCGTTCCAGCACGCCTTGTGCCAGTGCCGGCGGTCGTCCACGCCCGCGTGCTCCGGCCAGGCCACCACGTGCGGCACGCCGGAGGGGATCAACTGGTCGCAGCCCGGGCAGCGGTAGGTCTTGCCCTCGGCGCTCGCCCCGGCGACATGGCGCACGCTCCAGTCCTCGCCCTGCCAGCTCTCCGTGGACTGCCAGCCGCCGTACCGGCCGGCGCGGTCGTCCTCGGCGCTCCGGCCGGACCAGCCGGCGGGGTTCGGTCGGTTGCGACGCGGGGACACGGGACACCTCTCGGGGCTATACAGGGAGCACGGTCTGCTCCCAGCCTACGCGCCGCCGAGCGGGGTACGCGTACGGCGTCAAACGGTGCAAGTCCCCCTCCGGGGCGGCCCATTCTGAAGACAATCCGCAAATTACGCCGCCAGGCCGTGTCCTGCGCACGTGTCAGACGGTTATGCCGGGCGGGGGAGCTCCGGGTCGGAGCCAAGGAAGCAGGAAACGAGATGTACGTAGGAACCTTTGTGCTGGGCGCCCAGTTCCCGGGCCAGGGCCAGGGGGAGGCCCTGTACCGGGCGGTCCGCTCGGCGGAGGTGGCCGAGGAGGCCGGACTGGACTCGGTGTGGCTCGCCGAGCACCACTTCGTGCCGTACGGCACCTGCCCGTCGGCGGTCACCCTGGCCGCCCTGCTGCTCGGCCGCACCCGCCGCATCCGGGTGGGCACGGCCGTCAGCGTACTGCCCACCGCGCACCCGGTGGCCCTCGGCGAGCAGGCCGCGCTGCTGCACCTGACCAGCGGCGGGCGCTTCAGCCTGGGCGTGGGCCGCGGCGGGCCGTGGGTGGACCTGGAGGTGTTCGGCGCCGGCCTGGAGGCGTACGAACACGGGTTCCCGGAATCGCTCGATCTGCTGCTGCGCTGGCTGCGCGAGCCCTCCGTGGCGGCCGACGGCGAACGGTTCTCCTTCCGCGAGGTGCCCGTCGTGCCGCGCCCGTCGGAGGCCCTGACGGAGGGGCCGGGGCCGGAGGTCGTCGTCGCGTGCACCTCCCCGGCGACCGTCCGGCTGGCCGCCGAGCGCGGGCTGGCGATGCTGCTCGGGATGCACGTCGGGGACGAGGAGAAGGCCGAGATGGTCGGCCTGTGGCGGCGCTGCGCCCGCGCGGCGGGCCGGCCGGCCGAGGAGATCGCGGCCGCCGCCCATGTCTCGGCCGGGGTCTGCCAGCTCGCCGACCGGCGCACGGACGCCGCGGAGACGCTGCTGAAGGCGATGCCGGGCTGGCTGAAGCAGGGGCTGGAGGCCCATGTGACGGTCGACGGCCGGGCGCGCTCGATGCGGGACCCGCACGCCTACACCGAACTGCTCTGCGGCCTGCACCCGGTGGGCACCCCGCGACTCGCCGCCGACCGGCTCGCGGCCACCTCGGAGCGCACCGGCATCTCCCGCTTCGCCCTCCTGGTCGAGGGCTCGGGCGATCTGGCGGCGACCGAGGAGAACCTGCGGCGCCTGGGCGCCGAGGTGCTGCCCCAGTTGCGCTGACCGCCCGGCACCGGGCAAGCCACCCTGGGGGGCTTGCCGCCCCAGTACTGAATGCACCTCCCGCGGATGGAGCGGCAAGCAGGCGGCTCACTGCCTCGGTCGGTGGCGCAGGCGTGCGTCAGCAGTCCCGAAGCTCCGGCGACTGGTTCAGCAACTGGCTGCGCACCGACGTGAAGCGGGCCAGCGTCTCGTCCGCCGAGGCGTCCGGCGGGAACACCGCCACCCGATGGCAGTTCTGGAAGGCGAGCCGCACACCGAAGTGCCGCTGCAGGGCGCCGCGGATGGCGTCACTCGCGAGCGCACGCAGCAGCTGGCCGCGTGCCTGCTCGTCCGGCGGGGGCGTCTGGTTGTCGGCGAAGGGGCCGCCGTCCACCTTCAGCTGGGCCACCAGGGAGCTGATCATCTCCCACGCGTAGGGCAGGGAGGTCCGGACGCAGTCGACGAATGCTGCTTCGTCGACCTCGCCTCGCTCGGCCTGTTCGAGTAGGGCCGGTGAGACGTCGAGCGACATGGGTTCTCCTCTCGCACCCCCGAACAGCAGGGGTTGCCGGACAGATAAAGGGGGTTCGCGATGTCGAACACGCTTAGTACATGGACCGCGACCTCCCGTTCCCTACGGTAGGCAACCGTCGGTTACCACACCAGCAGAATGCGTATATGGAACGGTCTGGTTACGCCCACAATCGGCCAAGGATGAACAAGAGTTTCCAGGGACAATTGGGGCGATACCCGGGGAGCGTGACGGGCGGATCGCACGCACCGGCGCGCGTCGAGTAGCGTTGCCGACCATGCGTCTCGTCATTGCCCGATGCTCGGTCGACTACGCCGGCCGGCTCACCGCCCACCTGCCCTCGGCGCCCCGCCTGATCCTGGTCAAGGCGGACGGCAGCGTCTCCATCCACGCCGACGACCGGGCCTACAAGCCCCTCAACTGGATGTCGCCGCCCTGCACGCTGAAGGAGGGCACCGGCGAGGACGAGGGCGTGTGGACCGTCGTCAACAAAGCGGGCGAGAAACTGATCATCACGATGGAGGAGATCCTCCACGACTCCTCGCACGAACTCGGCGTGGACCCCGGCCTGATCAAGGACGGCGTGGAAGCGCACCTGCAGGAACTGCTCGCCGACCGCATCGAGACGCTCGGCGAGGGCTACACGCTCATCCGGCGCGAGTACATGACCGCGATCGGCCCGGTGGACATCCTGTGCCGGGACGCGGACGGCGGGACGGTGGCCGTCGAGATCAAGCGCCGGGGCGAGATCGACGGCGTCGAGCAACTCACGCGCTATCTGGAGCTGTTGAACCGCGACCCGCACCTGGCCCCGGTCCGCGGCGTCTTCGCGGCCCAGGAGATCAAGCCCCAGGCCCGCGTCCTCGCCACGGACCGCGGCATCAGCTGCCAGATCCTCGACTACGACGCGCTGCGCGGCATCCAGGACGACAAGCTGCGGCTGTTCTGAACGCCCCTGCCCCGGCCCGGGTTTACATCACCCCGCCCGAGGCGCTCGGCGATCCCGTGGTCCCGCTCTGCGAGGCGCTCGCGGAACTGCTGGACGCCACCGGTCCGCTCGCCGAGTCGGTGGTGGTCGGGGGGTCCGTGGGGGTCCCGGTAGACGTGTCCGTGGGGGGCGTGGACGGTGTCGACGGCGTGCCCGTCGGAGTCGAATGGCTCGGCTTCGGCGAGCCCGGCTTCGTCGTCGACTTCGACGGCTTCGGGGACGTACTGCCGCCGCCGGAACCCCGCGTCCCGCTCGGACGGGCCGACGGGCTCGTCGTGGCCGACGGGGGCGTCGGGTCGTCCGTCGTGCCGTAGGTGCCATCGGGTCCCGGGTTCGTCGGCCGGGCGCTCGGCGTGCTCCGCTTGCCGCCGGAGCCGTTGCCGCCGTCCTTCGGGTCCGCGCCCAGGCCGCCGTCGTCGATGCTCTCGCCGGCGGTCGGGTTGACGTCGACCTTGCCGGCCGGGTTCTTGTCGGCGCTCTCGTGCGAGGTCATGCCGAGCGTGACGACCGTGCCGAGCACCGCGACGAGCAGCGCCCCGGAGCCGGCCGCCACGAGGTTGCGGCGGGCCAGCCGCCGCAGGCCCGTTCCCCGCGCCGGCGGGACGGGAGGCGGGCCGGTGACCAGGGTGTCGTAGGCGGGCGGCAGCGCCGACTCCTCGTGCCGCACCTCCGGCAGTTCCTCGCCCGCCATGGCGGCCAGGGCGGCCACCGCGGGCAGGTCGCCCGCGCGGTCGGCGACCAGGGCCAGGGCCCGGCGGCCGGCGACGGTGCCCCGCTTGTCGGCGAGCGCGCCGCGCAGCCCGATGGACGCCTCCAACTCGGCGCGGGAGCGGTCGAGCTGGCCGAGGCACAGCGCGAGGATGCCCAACTCATGGTGGAAGTAGGCCTGTTCGTGCACCTCACCGGCGAGCCGGGAGGCCTCGGCGCCGGAGCGCAGGGCCCGTTCCCAGGCGCTCCAGTCAAGTCCCGCGGCGAACGCGGGCGCGGCCCTGCGGGCGAGCCGTACGGCGCCGCTCTCCTCGCCCTCGGCGGGCGGCACGGTGTCCGCGACCACGGCCGAGAGCGCCGCGAGCACCGCGTCGGCCTCCGCGCACACCCGCTCCGGGCCCACCGAGGGGTGACCGGCCCACCAGGCGTAGTGCTGGGCGGCGGCGGCCGCCTGGGCCGGGGCGTCCTCGGCGTACCCGGCGGCCTCCAGCTGGGCCTGCACCCCGGCCGCGAGGCGGTAGCGGGAGCCGACCGGGGAGACCAGTCCGCAGCTCGCCAGCTCCCCGAGGGCGGCGTCGGCGTGGGTGTCGCCGACGAGGGCGGGCAGGTGCGCCTGGTGCGGGACCTCGCCGCCCAGGGCGACCGCGAAGCGGAGGGTGGCGCGGGCGGACGCGCTCAGCCGGGTGGCGAGCAGCGGCGCGGGGGCCGCGGCCTCGCCGAGGGAGGGCAGCGGGACCTCCTCGGCCTCCGCCTCGACGGCCGGGTCGGCGGAGGGCCGTACGTCCTCGAAGACGCCGTACTCGTCGACGAGGCCGGTCTCGGCGCGCAGTTGGTCGCGCTGCCGGAGCAGGGCGCCCGCCTGGACGAAGCGCAGCGGCAGTCCCTCGGACTCGAACCACAGGTCGCCCGCCCAGTTGGACTCCTCCTCGGTGAGCACCCGGCCGGCGGAGCGCTCCAGGATCTCCACGCCGGCCGCGCGGTCGAGGCCGCTCAGGAAGACCTCCTCGACCTCGGAGCCGGCGGAGGGGGCGGGCACGTCCGGGGTGGCGGCGAGCAGGAACGCGCACTCAGGGGTGGCGTCGAGCAGCTCGTCCAGCGCGGTGCCGCCGAACTCGAGGTCGTCCACGACGACGACCGCGCCGATCTGCGCCAGGAGTTCGAGCAGTTCGTCGCGTTCGGGGCGGCGCCCGGGGGCGTCGTATACGGCGTGGAAGAGGTCGTACTGCAGGTCGCCCGTGGTGCGGTGGAAGCCGCTCAGGCGTACCACGCCGTCCGGAGCGAGGTCGAGGCAGTCCTCGGCGACCAGATCGAGCAGCGCGGTGCGGCCGGAGCCGCCGGGGCCGGTCAGGCGCACGGAGCGGCCCCGGGCCAGCAGGCGGACCAGGCGTTCGCGCTCGTCCTGGCGCTCCAGGAGGGAGAACTGAGGCTGGGCGGGGCCCGGCGGCACCGGGGGCCGGGCGGCGCGCTCCACCTCGTCGCGTTCGGCGGCCGTGCGCTTGCGGGGCGTGCCGGGGCGCTCGGCCGGCGGGCAGGGCTCTATCTCGCTGCCGTCCACGGGGTTGACGGTCAGCAGCAGGTCGCCGGTGACGAGGCGCGCGGTGCGCACGGGCGCGGGCGCACTCGGGGCGAAGTCGGCGGGGAGGGAGTCCCGCGGCGGGCGGCGGCTGAGCGCCTGGCCGTGCTCCTCGGCTCCCGGGTTCATCGGGTCCATAGGTTCAAGCCCCCAAAAGCGTCGTGTGCCCGTTTCCGGCCCCTCCCGGCCTGCTGCACACCGCGCTGTCGCTTCTGGTCCGGGCCCGCTCGGTCGAGGGTGGCGAGGCGGCGGGCGACCGAACCCTAAACCTTCGGTCAGTATCTCCGACAGAGTGGGGTGCCGCGGGGTCCGAGACGTCACAGTCCGGTGAGGATTGCGCCCGACGCGCGCTTCGACGGGTGCGCCCGGGTCTTTCCCGTCGCCCCGTTCACACCGGTACGCCCCTCACACACGGGGCAGCGACTCGACCCCGATCCCGCCCTCGATGGCGAGGATGCGGTGCAGCCGGGTGGCCACCAGCAGGCGCTGCATCTGGGGCGGTACGCCGCGCAGCACCAGGCGGCGTCCGCAGCGGCCGGCCCGCCGGTGGGCGCCCATGATCACCCCGAGTCCGGTGGCGTCCCAGGAGTCCAGTTCGGACAGGTCGAGCACCAGGTCGCCGACCCCGTCGTCGACGGCCGAGTGCAGGGCCGTACGGGCGTCCGCCGCGCTGCGCACGTCGAGGCGGCCCCCGACGACCAGCTCGGCGTGGTCGCCCCTGATGTACATATGCGCTCCCCGTTGAGTGCGGTTGGCGTACTCCGTGACGTTGCAACGTCTGACTGTGTGAGTGGCGGTGCGGTTGCTGTTTGTAAGCGAACCGAGACCGAATTCACCCTTGCGAGTGATAACGCGTGGGGTGAATGCCGGTATCGGGACGTCTCAGCAGGTTCAGTAGGTGTAGAAACCCTGTCCGCTCTTGCGGCCGATGTCGCCGGCGTCCACCATGCGCCGCATCAGCTCCGGCGGGGCGAACTTCTCGTCCTGGGACTCGGTGTAGATGTTCCCGGTGGCGTGCAGCAGGATGTCCACGCCCGTGAGGTCGGCGGTGGCGAGCGGGCCCATCGCGTGGCCGAAGCCCAGCTTGCAGGCGAGGTCGATGTCCTCGGCGGTGGCGACGCCCGACTCGTAGAGCTTGACCGCCTCGACGACCAGGGCGGAGATGAGCCGGGTGGTGACGAACCCGGCGACGTCCCGGTTGACGACGATGCAGGTCTTGCCGACGGACTCCGCGAACTCCCGCGCGGTGGCGAGGGTTTCGTCGCTCGTCTTGTAGCCGCGGACGAGCTCGACCAGCTGCATCATCGGCACCGGCGAGAAGAAGTGCACGCCGACGACCCGTTCGGGGCGCTCGGTGACGGCCGCGATCTTGGTGATCGGGATCGCGGAGGTGTTCGAGGCGAGCACGGTGTCCTCGCGCACGAGCTTGTCGAGCGCGCGGAAGATCTCGTGCTTGACCTCGAGCTTTTCGAAGACGGCCTCGACCACGACGTCGGCGTCGGCGGCGGCGTCCAGGTCGGTGGTCGCGGTGATGCGGGCCAGGGCGGCCTCGGCGTCCTGCGCCTGTAGCTTGCCCTTGCTCACGAACTTGTCGTACGAGGCCTTGATGCCGTCGGTGCCGCGCCCCAGCGCCTCGTCGGTGACGTCGCGCAGGACGACGTCCCAGCCCGCCTGCGCGGCGACCTGGGCGATGCCGGACCCCATGAGACCGGCCCCGATGACGGCGAGCTTCCGTGCCACTCCGACTCCCTCTCCCGCTGTTGACGTCTGCCTCTTCGGCGGACCCTAGCGCTCCCGTGGTCCCTTGAGGACGGTAAGTAATGCGTGTCACTGTCTCAGGGCGTGAGACACCGGTCACGTCCCAATTGGCGGACGGCTTCCGGCCGGTGGGGCGGCCCGCACGGCGTCAGGCGGCGCCGCGCACCGCGTAGCCGAGCACCCTCTCGCTCAGCAGTTCCTCGATGTCGTCGAGGAGGGCGAGTACTTCTCGTGACACTTCGCGCGGTTCGCGCCCCTTGGCCATCTCGCGCCCGATGACCGCGACGACCGTGCTGTGGATCCAGCCGATCTGACCGGCCATCAGGTTCGGCAGTTCGTCGTCGTCGGCCGCGCCGGTCTCCTCGCGCAGCGCACGCTCCAGGTTGGCCTGCACCTCCTGGGCGAGTGCCCACAGCCGGGAGCGCAGGGCGGGGGCCTCCTCGATGACCCGCATGAAGGCCGCGTAGCCGGGGAGCAGGCCGATCCGCGGGGACACCGCCTCGACCTCCTCGCGCAGCTCGCGCAGGACCGCGGCGGCGGCGGACTCCCCCTCCGGCCGGCCGCGGACCCAGCGGGCGAGGCGGTCGGCCATGCCGGCGGAGCGGTCGAAGAAGAGGTCCTCCTTGGCCGGGAAGTAGTTGTAGACCGTGTTGACGGAGACGTTCGCCGCCTCGGCGATCTCCGCGACGGTCACCGCGTCGAAGCCGCGCTCGACGAACAGCCCGGTGGCGACGTCCGAGATGTACTGCCTGGTCTGCCGCTTCTTCCGCTCCCTGAGCCCCTCAGCCATGCCCGCATCCTAGCTTCGCTGGATGAACTGAAAACTTGGGGTCATTGCAAATTTTAAGAGACTCTGTTTTTCTGTGCGACATGGCAGCAGTCATCAGCGCTGCGGGCCTCGCCCGCACCTTCCAGACCAAGGGCGGCCCCGTGGCCGCCGTACGCGGCATCGACCTCACCGTCCACAAGGGCGAGATCCTCGGCTTCCTCGGGCCCAACGGGGCCGGCAAGACGACCACCCTGCGCATGCTCACCACCCTGCTCAGGCCGACCGGCGGCACGGCCGCCGTCGCCGGGCACGACCTCGCGACCGACCCGGCCGGGGTGCGCCGGGCCTGCGGGTACGTCGCCCAGTCCGGCGGTACCGACCCGCAGATCACCGTGCGGGAGGAACTGGTCACCCAGGGCCGGATGTACCGCCTGCCGAAGGCCGAGGCGGTCGCGCGGGCCGCGGAACTCGCCCGTGAGCTGGGCCTCACCGACGTGCTCGACCGCAAGGCCGGCGCGCTCTCCGGCGGCCGGCGGCGCCGCCTGGACATCGCGATGGCCCTCACCCACCGCCCCCGGGTGCTGTTCCTGGACGAGCCGACGACCGGCCTCGACCCCGGCAGCCGCGCCGACCTGTGGGACCTGGTCCGCCGGCTGCGCGACGAGCACGGCACGACCGTCTTCCTGACCACCCACTACCTGGACGAGGCCGACGCCCTCGCCGACCGGCTGGTGATCGTCGACGGCGGTGTCGTCGCGGCCGAGGGCACCCCGAGCGCGCTCAAGCTGGCGCACGCCGGCTCGATCGACGCCACGCTCCAGGACGCCTTCCTCGCCCTCACCGGCCGCGGCCCCGCCCCCGCCGGCCCCGCCCCCGTCGCCGTATAGGAGCGCCGACATGCTGATCCACGACACGGCCCTCGTCTACGGCCGCTACCTGCGCCAGTCCCTGCGCTCCCGCTTCGCGCTGCTCTTCGGCGTGCTGACGCCGCTGCTCTATCTGCTCTTCTTCGGCCCGCTGCTCACCGGCCTGCCGCTCGGCGCAGCGGGCAGCTCGTGGCAGGTGCTCGTGCCCGGCCTGCTGCTCCAACTCGGGCTGTTCGGCGCCCTGTTCGCGGGCTTCACGATCATCATGGAGAACGCCCAGGGGGTGCTCGATCGGATGCGGGTGACGCCGGTCAGCCGCCTCGCGCTGCTGCTCGGCCGGGTGCTGCGCGACGCCACGGTCTTCGTGTTCCAGGCGGTGCTCCTGGTGCTGGCCGCGCTCGCGATGGGCCTGCGCGCGCCGCTGCCGGGCGTGCTCATCGGCTTCGGGTTCGTCGCCCTCCTCACGGTGTCCCTGGCCTCGCTGTCGTACGCGCTGGCGACCAAGGTCCGCACCCCGCAGGAGTTCGGGCCGCTGATCAACGCGGTGTCGATGCCGTCGATGCTGCTGTCCGGCCTGATGCTGCCGATGACCCTCGCGCCCGCCTGGCTGGACGTGCTCTCGCACCTCGTCCCGTTCCGCTACCTGGTGGACGCGGTGCGTGACGCCTACGTCGGCCACTACGCCACCGCACACATGCTCTACGGCGTCCTCGTCGCCGTCGGTTCCGCCGCCCTGGCCGTGACGGCGGGCACACGAGTGTTCCGGACGGCCGGGGCGTAACTACGCTGGCCGCATGGTCAATCTGACACGCATCTACACCAGGACCGGCGACCGCGGCACCACCGCGCTCGGTGACATGAGCCGGGTCGCCAAGACCGACCTCAGGATCTCCGCGTACGCGGACGCCAACGAGGCCAACGCGGTGATCGGCACCGCCGTCGCGCTGGGCGGCCTGGACGCGGAGGTCGTACAGGTCCTCACCCGCGTGCAGAACGACCTGTTCGACGTGGGTGCGGACCTGTCGACGCCGGTGGTGGAGAACCCGGAGTTCCCGCCGCTGAGGGTCGAGCAGTTCTACATCGACCGGTTGGAGGCCGACTGCGACCGGTTCAACGCGGAACTGGAGAAGCTGCGCTCCTTCATCCTGCCCGGCGGCACGCCCGGCGCGGCCCTGCTGCACCAGGCGTGCACCGTCGTACGCCGCGCCGAGCGCTCCACCTGGGCGGCCCTGGAGGCGCACGGGGAGACGATGAACCCGCTCACCGCCACCTACCTGAACCGCCTGTCCGACCTGCTGTTCATCCTCGCCCGCACCGCGAACAAGGACACGGGTGACGTGCTGTGGGTGCCCGGCGGGGAGCGCTGAGCTCAGTTCCCGTCGGCGGCCGCGTCCCGGTCGGCGGCGGCCGCGGCGGACTCGGCCGCGTTCACCTTCTTCAGCATGTCCGCGTATCCCGAGGGCGTGCCGGAGGGGGCGGGCGCCTTCGGGGACGACCCGTCGTGGTGCGCGCAGCCCGCGGTGAGCGCCACGAGCAGCGCCACCGCGGGGAGCGCCGCCCACCGGGCCCGCATCAGCCCGCCGCCTTGCCGGCGCCGTTGTCCCGGCACCAGGTCTTGACGTCGTTCAGGTCCGTCTGCCGCTTCTGCAGGGTCGTCACCAGCGACTTGCGGAAGTCCAGCCGGTCCTGGAGGTAGGTGGCGATCTGGGTGTGGCCGGCCTTCTTCGCGTTGTCCACGCGCTGCTGCAGGCGGGCGATCGAGCCGCGGGTGCCGGCGCCGGCATCCAGCCGCTTCAGGGCCCGCTCGATGCGCCGGTCGATCCTGGGCACCCGCTTGCACAGCGCCTTGGCCCCGTCACCGGTGGGCGCGGCCGCGGGGGTGCTGTCGGCCGAGGCCACCCCCGTGGTGCCCGCCAGGACGGCCACCACGGCACACCCGGCGAGCAGCGTGCGCGTACCTCGTCGTGCGTTCATCGGTTACTCGGTTCCCTTCCCGGACGGCACCGTCGGCCGTCCGACGCTCCGCAGGCTAGGAAGGGTCTTTGGGGAAACTCTGTGACCGGTTTGCCCCGGCTGTCCCGATCAGCCAGTCCCGTCGGTCGGGCAGGGTCCCGCCGCCCCACGGCAGCCGCACCTCGAAGCACGCGCCGGTGCCGTCCGGCGCGCCGGTCACGCCGACGCTTCCCCGGTGCAGCGCCGCCTGCTGGGCGACCAGGGTGAGGCCGAGCCCGGAGCCGGCGCTGTCCGGGCCCCGCCGGAACCGTTCGAAGATCCACTCGCGGGCCTCCGGCGGCACGCCGGGCCCGCCGTCGGCAACCATGATCACGACCTGGTCCCCCTCGGGCCGCACGGCGACCCGCACCCGTGCCCGCCCCTGCGGGTCCCGCCCGTGGGCGAGGGCGTTGCCGAGCAGGTTGTCGAGCAGCAGCCGCAGGCCCGGTTCCCAGCCGTGCACGGTGAGGCCGGGCGCCGCGTCCAGGGCGAGGTCGGCGTCCGGGGCGCGGCGGCGGGCCTCGGCGACGGCCGCGTCGGCGACCTCGGACAGGTCGACGCCGCGGAACGCGTCCGCCTCCACCAGGTCCCCGCGCCCCAGTTCACGCAGCATCACCAGCAGTCCCAGCAGCCGGGCGTGCTCGCGCCGCAGGTCGGCGAGGACCTCGGTGCGGTCGGGCTCCGGCAGGTCCGGGTGGCCGGCGAGGATGTCGAGGTTGGTGCCGATGCTCATCAGCGGGGTGCGCAGCTCGTGCGCGGCCGCGGAGGAGAAGGAGCGGGCGGTGTCGAGGGCCTGGGCGGTGCGGGCGGCCTGCTCGTCGTAGCGGGCGAGCACGGTCCGTACCGTGGCGGCCAGCTCGTCCACCTCCCGGACCCCGGTCCGCTCCTCGGGGAGCCGGGCGGTGCTGGTGCGCGGGTCGAGTCCGGCGGTGCGGCGGGTCAGGCGGCGCAGCGGTGCGCTCGCACCGCTGGCCAGCCCCCAGGCGAGCAGCCCGGACAGGGGCGCGGCGAGCAGCGCGGTGAGGAACACCCGGCGCCGCACCAGTTTCAGTTGGGTGCGGTCGGCGGTGTCCGGGGAGAAGACCCACAGGGTGCCGGAGGCGGCGTTGCCCTTCAGGGGCCGGGCCAGCGCGCGCCAACTGCGGCCGCCGTCGGAGACGGTGACGGGTCCGGCGGCCGGCGCGGGCAGGGTCACCGAAGGGCCGGGCTGGGGGCCGCCGTTGAAGACCTGGTCCGGCCCGATGACCCGTACGCCCACGTCGAGGGCGGCGCTGAACAGCTGCCGCTCGCGGGTGTCGGCCGCCTTGGGCCGGCCGCCCGCCGTGGCCCGCAGCAGGGCCCGGGCCGCGGGGGCGACGGCCACCGAGGCCCGGCGCAGATGCTGGTCCTCGGCGCGGTGCAGGTCGCGGGCGACCAGGTGCAGCAGCAGCCAGCCGCAGGCCAGCACCAGCAGCGGGACACAGCAGCCGACGGCGATGCCGATGCGGGTGGAGAGTCTCACGGCGTGTCCCGGGGTTCCCTGAGCACGAAGCCGACCCCGCGCACGGTGTGGATGAGCCGTTCCCGGCCGTGGGCCTCCAGCTTGCGCCGCAGATAGCTGACGAAGGTGTCGACGGCGTCGGTGCGCACGTCGACGTCGTATCCCCAGACCCTCTCCAGGAGCTGGTCGCGGGTGAGGACGAGCCCGGCGTTGCGGGCGAGGACCTCCAGGAGTTCGAACTCGCGCCGGGTCAGGTCCAGGGACCGGCCGTCCCGCTCGGCGGTCCGGGCGGCGGGGTCGATCAGCAGGCCCGCCACCCGCAGCACCTCGTGGCCCGCCGGCGGCCGGCGGCGCAGCAGGGCGCGCAGCCGCAGCACCAGTTCCTGCAGGGCGAAGGGCTTGACCAGGTAGTCGTCGCCGCCCGCCTGCAGCCCGGCGATCCGGTCGGCGGTCTCGTCCAGCGCGGAGAGCATGAGGACCGGCAGGTCCCGGCCCTCCCGGCGCAGCCAGGCGCACACGTCGATGCCGCTCATGCCGGGCATCGACACATCGAGCACCACGACGTCGGGCGGCGTCTCCTCGATCGCCGTCAGGGCCGCCGGCCCGTCGGCGGCGGTGCGCACCGCGAAGCCGCTCAGCCGCAGCCCGCGCTCCAGCGAGCGCCGGATCGCCGCGTCGTCGTCCACCACCAGCACCGCCCCGGGACACCCCGATTCCGCCATGCCCCCTCCTTGTCGCCGGGACAGAGTACGACCCGCGACAGGACCCCGTCACAGGCCCCGCCCGCGCGGGCGCACGGCCGTCCCATCGGGCGTGCGGACCAAGGGAGTTGGGTCACTGCCGACCGGGCCCTCCAGGTGGTCCAGACCTATTGACCGATGGTCCAGACCTTTCTACTCTCGCAGCACCGTGGGCGTGAAGGCTCAGTCATGCCCCTGACATTCAGTCATGCCCCTGACATTCCCAATTCCGAGGAGGCGCACCATGCGCTTCAGACACAGAGCCGCGGCAGGGTTCGCGACCCTGTTGCTCCCGCTGGCCGGCCTGGTCGGTCTCGCGAGCCCCGCCCAGGCCGCGACGAACGCGACAGCCACCTACACCAAGACCGGCGACTGGGGAACCGGCTTCGGTGGTCAGTGGACCATCAAGAACACCGGCACCAGCAGCATCAGTTCCTGGACCGTCGAGTGGGACTTCCCCTCCGGCACCTCCGTCACCTCCGCCTGGGACGCGGACGTCACGAGCTCCGGTACCCACTGGACCGCGAAGAACAAGTCCTACAACGGCACCCTCGCCCCCGGCGCCTCGGTCTCCTTCGGCTTCAACGGCGCCGGCTCCGGCTCCCCGTCCAACTGCAGGCTGAACGGCGACAGCTGCGACGGCACCACGGTCCCGGGCGACGCGGCGCCCTCCGCCCCCGGCACACCGACCGCCTCGAACGTCACCGACACCTCGGTGAAGCTCTCCTGGAGCGCGGCCACCGACGACAAGGGCGTCAAGAACTACGACGTCCTGCGCGACGGCAAGGTCGTCGGCACGGTGACGGCCACCTCGTACACCGACACCGGCCTGACCGCCGGTACCGACTACTCCTACACCGTGCGGGCCCGCGACACCGCCGACCAGACCGGCCCGGCCAGCGGCGCGGTCGCGGTGCACACCACCGGCGGCGGTGGCGGCACTCCCCCGCCCCCCGGCGGCAAGGTCAAGCTCGGGTACTTCACCGAGTGGGGAATCTACGGCCGTAACTACAACGTCAAGAACCTGGTGACGTCCGGGTCCGCGGCGAAGATCACGCACATCAACTACGCCTTCGGCAACGTCACCGGCGGCAAGTGCGCGATCGGCGACTCCTATGCCGACTACGACAAGGCGTTCACCGCCGACCAGTCCGTCAGCGGCGTCGCCGACACCTGGGACCAGCCGCTGCGCGGCAACTTCAACCAGCTGCGCGAGCTGAAGGCCAAGTACCCGAACCTGAAGGTGCTGTGGTCCTTCGGCGGCTGGACCTGGTCCGGCGGCTTCGCCGACGCGGCCAAGGACCCGGCCGGCTTCGCCCAGTCCTGCTACGACCTCGTCAACGACCCGCGCTGGGCCGACGTGTTCGACGGCATCGACATCGACTGGGAGTACCCGAACGCCTGCGGCCTGTCCTGCGACACCAGCGGGGCGGCGGCCTTCCGGAACGTGATGGCCGCGCTGCGCGCCAAGTTCGGCAGCGGCAAGCTGGTCACCGCCGCGGTCACCGCCGACGGCTCCGCCGGCGGCAAGATCGAGGCCGCCGACTACGCGGGCGCCGCCTCGTACGTCGACTGGTACAACGTGATGACGTACGACTTCTTCGGCGCCTGGGACGCCCAGGGCCCGACCGCCCCGCACTCCCCGCTCACCTCGTACTCCGGCATCCCGAAGGCGGGCTTCACCACCGCCGACGCGATCGCCAAGTACAAGTCGGCCGGGGTTCCCGCGAGCAAGCTGCTCATCGGCATCGGCTTCTACGGCCGCGGCTGGACCGGCGTCACCCAGGACGCCCCGGGCGGCACGGCCACGGGCCCGGCGGCCGGCACCTACGAGCAGGGCATCGAGGACTACAAGGTGCTCAAGACGTCCTGCCCGGCCACCGGCACCGTCGCCGGCACGGCGTACGCGCACTGCGGCAACAACTGGTGGTCGTACGACACCCCGTCGACCATCGCCGGGAAGATGAGCTGGGCGAAGTCCCAGGGCCTGGGCGGCGCGTTCTTCTGGGAGTTCAGCGGTGACACCAGCGACGGCGAGCTGGTGAGCGCCATCAACAGCAACCTGTAGCAGCGAACAGCACCACCCCCGTCCGCCCTCCCCCGGTCGTCGTCCGGGGGAGGGCGAACGCGGCTGTGCCACGTTCACGCTCCCCCGACAGCCCCGCGCTGTCGGGGCGCCCCCGTCGAGCGGGGCCCCGAGCGCCGCTCTACGCGACGTTCACCCTCTGTCCGGGCGGGGCCGCCTCCAGCCACGCGAGGAATCCGGTCAGCGCGTCCTCGCTCATGGCGAGTTCGAGGCGCGTGCCCCGATGGGTACAGGCGAGGACCACCGCGTCGGAGAGCAGCGCCAGTTCCTCCTCGCCCTCGGGCAGCCGGCGGCCGGCCACCTCGATCTGCGCGCGCTCCAGGGTGCGGCGGGGACGGAAGGCGTAGGAGAAGACGCGGTACCACTCGATGCGGTCGCCGTTGTAGCGGGCGACGCCGTAGCTCCAGCCCTTGCCGCTGCTGTCCGGTTTCTCGGCCACGTCCCAGCGCAGAGAGCAGTCGAAGGTCCCGCCGGAGCGCTGGATCAGCCTGCGGCGCAGACCGAACAGGAACAGTCCCACCACCACGAGCGCGACCACGATCCCGCACGCAGTCAGAGCGAGGACCATCGGCACCGACCTCCTCGTCTCCTAGGAACTGCTTCTGCTACTGAGTAATGAAACGGAAAAAACACCCACATCTGCCTCAGCCGCGACCGGCACCGGATTGCTCCGGGCCGGCCGCGGCTGAGTGAAGTCAACGTACCGCGCGACTGGTTCAGCGCCCTGTCGCAGCGCGCAGTCGAACGTCCGCGCGGCGCTCGGCGGCGGCGTCGCCCTCCGCCTTGGCGCGCTCGAGCTCCCGTTCCGTGCGCTGGACATCGATCTCGTCCGACAGCTCGGCGATCTCTGCCAGCAGCGACAGCTTGTTGTCCGCGAACGAGATGAAACCGCCGTGCACCGCGGCGACGACCGTTCCACCTTCACTCGTACGGATGGTCACCGGGCCCGACTCCAGCACACCGAGCAGCGGCTGGTGACCGGGCATGACGCCGATGTCGCCGGACGTGGTGCGTGCGACGACCAGGGTGGCCTCGCCGGACCAGACCTGGCGGTCGGCGGCGACCAGCTCGACGTGCAGCTCAGCAGCCAAGGGTGGCTCCTCGGGTCACCACCCGGCGGGGGTGCCGGGTGTTGGGGTCAATTCTAAGGGGCGTGCGGGAGGGGGCGGGACGCACCCGCCCCCTCATCGAGCACGTGGCTCGGAGCGCAGGGCTCAGGAGACGCCCAGCTCCTTCGCGTTCTTCTTCAGGTCCTCGAGACCACCGCACATGAAGAACGCCTGCTCCGGGAAGTGGTCGTACTCGCCGTCGCAGATCGCGTTGAACGCGGCGATCGACTCGTCGAGCGGCACGTCCGAACCGTCCACGCCGGTGAACTGCTTGGCGACGTGGGTGTTCTGGGACAGGAAGCGCTCCACGCGACGGGCGCGGTGGACGACGAGCTTGTCCTCCTCGCCGAGCTCGTCGATACCGAGGATCGCGATGATGTCCTGGAGGTCCTTGTACTTCTGCAGGATGTTCTTCACGCGCATGGCCGCGTTGTAGTGGTCCGCGGAGATGTAGCGCGGGTCCAGGATCCGGGACGTGGAGTCCAGCGGGTCCACGGCCGGGTAGATGCCCTTCTCGGAGATCGGGCGGGACAGCACCGTCGTCGCGTCGAGGTGGGCGAAGGTGGTGGCCGGGGCCGGGTCGGTCAGGTCGTCGGCCGGGACGTAGATCGCCTGCATGGAGGTGATCGAGTGACCGCGGGTCGAGGTGATGCGCTCCTGGAGGAGGCCCATCTCGTCGGCCAGGTTCGGCTGGTAGCCCACCGCGGACGGCATGCGGCCGAGCAGCGTGGAGACCTCGGAACCGGCCTGCGTGAAGCGGAAGATGTTGTCGATGAAGAACAGCACGTCCTGCTTCTGGACGTCGCGGAAGTACTCGGCCATGGTCAGGCCGGCCAGCGCGACGCGCAGACGGGTGCCCGGGGGCTCGTCCATCTGACCGAAGACCAGCGCGGTCTTGTCGATGACGCCGGAGTCCGACATCTCCTCGATGAGGTCGTTGCCCTCACGGGTGCGCTCACCGACACCGGCGAACACGGAGACACCGTCGTGGTTGTTGGCGACGCGGTAGATCATCTCCTGGATGAGCACCGTCTTGCCGACGCCGGCGCCGCCGAACAGGCCGATCTTGCCGCCCTTGACGTACGGGGTGAGCAGGTCGATGACCTTGACGCCCGTCTCGAACATCTCGGTCTTCGACTCGAGCTCGTCGAAGTTCGGGGCCTTGCGGTGGATCGGCCAGCGCTCGCCGTCGTAGGTCTCGTCGACGTTCAGCACCTCACCGAGGGTGTTGAACACCTTGCCCTTGGTGAAGTCGCCGACCGGCACGGTGATCGGCGCGCCGGTGTCGACGACCGGGGCCTGGCGGACCAGACCGTCGGTCGGCTGCATGGAGATCGCACGGACCAGGCCGTCACCCAGGTGCTGGGCGACCTCCAGGGTCAGCGTCTTCTTCTCGCCGGCCTTGGCCGGGTCGGCCACCTCGACGTGCAGGGCCTGGTAGATGTCCGGCATCGCGTCGACGGGGAACTCCACGTCGACGACCGGGCCGATGACCCGGGCGACGCGGCCCGTAGCCGTCGCGGTCTCAACAGTGGTGGTCATTTATCGGTCACTCCCCGCGGTCGCGTCGGCCAGGGCGCTGGCGCCACCGACGATCTCGCTGATTTCCTGGGTGATTTCGGCCTGGCGGGCCTGGTTGGCAAGCCGGGTGAGGTTCTCGATGAGCTCGCCGGCGTTGTCGGTGGCCGACTTCATCGCGCGCCGCGTCGCGGCATGCTTCGAAGCGGCCGACTGGAGCAGCGCGTTGTAGATGCGGCTCTCCACGTAGCGCGGCAGCAGGGCGTCGAGGACGTCCTCCGCCGAGGGCTCGAAGTCGTACAGCGGGAGGATCTCGCCCTGGGGCGCGGCCTCCTCGGCGACCTCGTCGAGGCGCAGCGGCAGCAGCCGGGCGTCCAGCGCCGTCTGCGTCATCATCGAGACGAACTCGGTGAAGACGATGTGGAGTTCGTCCACTCCGCCCTCGGCCGTGTCCTTCTCGATGGCCTCGATCAGGGGCGCCGCGACCTTCTTGGCGTCCGCGTACGTCGGCTCGTCCGTGAAGCCCGTCCACGACTCCGCGATCTTGCGCTCACGGAAGTTGTAGTGGGCGACCCCGCGCCGGCCGACGATGTACGAGTCGACCTGCTTGCCCTCGCGCTCCAGGCGCTCGGTCAGCTGCTCCGCCGCCTTGATGGCGTTGGAGTTGAAGGCGCCGGCCAGGCCGCGGTCGCTCGTGAGGAGCAGGACCGCGGCACGGGTCGGGTTGTCCGCCTCCGTGGTGAGCGGGTGCTTGGTGTTCGAGCCGGTACCGACCGCGGTGACCGCGCGGGTGAGCTCCTGCGCGTACGGCGTGGAGGCCGCCACCTTGCGCTGCGCCTTGACGACGCGCGAGGCGGCGATCATCTCCATCGCCTTGGTGATCTTCTTGGTCGCGCTGACGGATCGGATGCGACGCTTGTAGACCCGGAGCTGGGCTCCCATGAGTCAGGTCCCTTCCTTACGTCACTTGGCGGAAGCGGCAGGAACGTCCTCGCCGAGCAGCTTGCCGTCCGAGGTCTCGAACTGCTTCTTGAACTCCGCGATCGCGTCGGCGACGGCCGTGAGGGTGTCGTCGGACATCTTGCCGCCCTCGCGGATGGAGGTCATGAGGCCCTGCTCCTTGCGGTGCAGGTACTCCAGCAGCTCCTTCTCGAAGCGGCGGATGTCGGCGACCGGGACGTCGTCCATCTTGCCGGTGGTGCCGGCCCACACGGAGACGACCTGGTCCTCGGTGGACATCGGCTGGTACTGGTCCTGCTTCAGCAGCTCGACCATGCGCTGACCGCGCTCCAGCTGGGCCTTGGAGGCGGCGTCCAGGTCGGAACCGAAGGCGGCGAACGCCTCCAGCTCACGGAACTGGGCGAGGTCCACGCGCAGCCGGCCGGAGACCTGCTTCATGGCCTTGTGCTGCGCGGAGCCACCGACGCGGGAGACCGAGATACCGACGTTCAGCGCGGGACGCTGACCGGCGTTGAACAGGTCCGACTCCAGGAAGCACTGGCCGTCGGTGATGGAGATGACGTTGGTCGGGATGAACGCCGAGACGTCGTTGGCCTTGGTCTCGACGATCGGCAGACCGGTCATCGAACCGGCACCCATGTCGTCGGAGAGCTTGGCGCAGCGCTCCAGGAGACGGGAGTGCAGGTAGAAGACGTCACCCGGGTAGGCCTCACGGCCCGGCGGGCGGCGCAGCAGCAGGGACACGGCGCGGTAGGCGTCGGCCTGCTTCGACAGGTCGTCGAAGATGATCAGGACGTGCTTGCCCTGGTACATCCAGTGCTGACCGATGGCCGACCCGGTGTACGGCGCCAGGTACTTGAAGCCGGCCGGGTCGGACGCCGGGGCGGCGACGATGGTCGTGTACTCCAGCGCGCCGTTCTCCTCCAGCGCGCGGCGGACCGACGCGATGGTGGAGCCCTTCTGGCCGATGGCGACGTAGATGCAGCGGACCTGCTTCTTCGGGTCGCCGGTGCGCCAGTTGTCGCGCTGGTTGATGATCGTGTCGACGGCCAGGGCGGTCTTGCCGGTCTGGCGGTCACCGATGATCAGCTGACGCTGACCACGGCCGATCGGGGTCATCGCGTCGACGGCCTTGTAGCCGGTCTCCATCGGCTCGTGCACCGACTTGCGCTGCATGACCGTGGGGGCCTGCAGCTCCAGCGCACGCCGGCTGTCGGTCTCGATCTCGCCGAGGCCGTCGATCGGGTTGCCGAGCGGGTCGACGACACGGCCGAGGTAGCCTTCGCCGACCGCCACGGAGAGCACCTCGCCGGTGCGCTGCACCGGCTGGCCCTCCTCGATGCCGCTGAACTCACCGAGGACGATGGCACCGATCTCGCGCTCCTCGAGGTTGAGGGCGAGGCCGAGGGTGCCGTCCTCGAACTTCAGCAGTTCGTTGGCCATGGCCGAGGGAAGACCCTCGATCTTCGCGATGCCGTCGCCGGCAAGGGTGACCGTACCGACCTCCTCGCGCGAGGCCGCGTCCGGCTTGTACGACTGGACGAAGTTCTCCAGCGCGTCCCGGATCTCCTCCGGCCGGATCGTGAGCTCCGCCATCTGGGTTCCCTGCTCTCCTTGTTGGGCCCGAAGTTTCACTTTGGGGGTCTGGGGGCGACCCCCAGGAATCCTCTGCACGGCCCAACCAGGGCCGTAAGTACGTACTGCTTTTCTCGAGATGTCGAGTCGCTGCTAGCTCGCCATGCGGCGGGCGGCCTCGTCCAGCCGGTCCGCCACGGAGCCGTTGATGACCTCGTCACCGACCTGCACCCGGATCCCTCCGATGACCTCGGGATCCACCTCCAGGTTGAGGTGCATCCGGCGGCCGTAGAGCTTTGCCAGGGCCTCGCCCAGGCGCCGCTTCTGCGGGTCGCTCAGCGGCACCGCGGAGGTGACGATCGCCACCAGGCGGTCCCGGCGCTCGGCGGCGAGCTTGGACAGGGACTCGAGTCCCGCTTCCAGGCTACGTCCCCGCGGCGCGGTCACCAGGCGGACGACCAGACGCTCGGTGGCCGGCTTGGCCCGTCCGCCCAGCAGCCGGTGCAGCAGCTCGGTCTTGGCCTGAGCACCGGCGGCGCGGTCGGTCAGCGCGGCGCGCAGCTGGGTGTTGGAGGAGACGATCCGGCCGAACCGGAACAGCTCGTCCTCGACCTCGTCGAGGTTGCCCTGCTTCTCGGCGGCCGTGAGGTCGGCGATGTTCGCCAGCTCCTCCAGCGCGTCGACCAGGTCGCGGGGCTGCGACCAGCGGGCGCGGGCCATCCCCGACACCAGGTCGGCGGCGGGGCCGCTGACCTGGCCGCCGATCAGGCGCTGCACCAGCTGCGCCTTGGCCTCTGCGTGCTGCGCCGGGTCGGTGAGGACCCGGCGCAGGCCGCCCTCGCGGTCGAGCAGCGCGGTGACGGCCGCCAGCTCGTCCGCGAGCGCGGCGGCGTCCACGGACGTGGAGTCCGTCAGCGCGTCGAGACGCTCACGTGCGGCTGCCAGGGCCTCGCGGCTCGCTCCGTTCATCGCGCGGCCTCGGCCTTCTCCTCGAGGTCCTCGAGGAAGCGGTCGATCACACGGCTCTGCCGGGCGTGGTCCTCGAGGGACTCGCCGACGAGCTTGCCGGCCAGGTCGGTGGCGAGCCTGCCGACGTCCCGACGCAGCGCCGACGCGGCGGCCTTGCGGTCGGCCTCGATCTGGGCGTGACCGGCGGCGACGATCTCCTCGCGCTGCCGCTGGCCCTCGGCCCGCATCTCGGCGATGAGCGCGGCACCCTGCTCCTGCGCCTCCTGGCGCAGACGCGCGGCCTCGTGCCGTGCCTCCGCGAGCTGTGCCTTGTACTGCTCAAGGACGCTCTGGGCCTCGACCTTCATGGCCTCGGCCTCTTCGATACCGCCTTCGATCGCCGCGCGGCGCTCCTCCAGAACCCTGTTGATGTTCGGAAGCAGCTTCTTCCAGAAGAAGAAGAACACGACGGCGAAGGCGATGGTGCCGACGAGCAGCTCGGGGTATTCCGGGACGAGCGGGTTTCCGCCCTCCTCCGGGGCCGCCAGCTGTACCAGGTTGGCGATCACATCAGTGCCTTTCGTCGATTCGTGTCGGGTAAGGAGTGATTACTTACCGAACACGAACGGCATAACGATGCCGATGAGGGCGAGCGCCTCACAGAAGGCGAAGCCCAGGATCTGGTTGGCGCGGATCAGACCGGCGGCCTCGGGCTGGCGGGCGAGGGCCTGGGTGCCGTTACCGAAGATGATGCCGACGCCGATGCCGGGGCCGATGGCCGCGAGGCCGTAGCCGATGGAACCGAGGGAACCGGAGACGCCGGCGGCGAGCTCGATGGCAGCGGACATGCCGTTTCTTCCTTCTCTATTGCGGACCGGTGGGGGTTGGCCACCGGACGAATGGGGTTACGGGGCGGGGTGGTTCCGGATCAGTGGTGCTCGGCGAGAGCGCCCTGAATGTAGGAGCAGGCGAGGAGCACGAAGACGTACGCCTGCACGGCCTGGATGAACATCTCGAAGACGATCAGGGCCGCGGTCATCACGAACGAGACGCCCGCGCCCACGACCAGCCAGCCGTTCAGCAGGTACCAGGAGGCGACGGTGAACATCGCCAGCATCAGGTGGCCGGCGAACATGTTGGCGAACAGTCGGACCGCGTGCGTGAAGGGCCGGACCAGCAGGTTCGAGAAGAACTCGATGACCATGACCAGCGGCAGCACCGCGCCCAGCGACTTGTCGTAGCCCGTGACGTTCTTGAAGAAGCCGACGAAGCCGTGCCGCTTGAAGGTCAGGATGACCCAGGTGAGCCAGACGATCACGGCCAGCACCATCGGGTAGGCGATGATCGACGACACCGGGAACTGGGCGAGCGGGATGACCTCCCACAGGTTCATGATCCAGATGAAGAAGAACAGGGAGACCATGAGCGGGACGTACTTCTCGCCCTCGCGCTTGCCGAGCGTCTCGTACACGATGCCGCGGCGCACGAAGTCGTAGCCGGCCTCGCCGATCATCTGGAGCTTGCCGGGCACGACCTTGGCGTTGCCGAAGGCCGCCCAGAAGAAGCCGACGACGACAACGGTGCTGATGACCGCGAGCAGGATGACCTTGTTGAACTCGAAGCCACCGACCGTGAAGATCGGCTTGAAGAGGAAGGACTCGAGACCCGGGGCCGGGAAGCCGCACCCGTTGTCGGACAGGATCCGACAACTCCAGTCAAAGGCGAGCTGGGTCTGGTCAGCACTCACCGCGGGCTCCTTCGGCGTGACGCATGGGTACGGCAACCTCGTTGTGTCGGCGCGGCGCGCGGCCGCGGATCGGCACCGGACTGGTGTTACGGATGTGGGGGCGGCTGGGGGGCTTGGAGCCTCGCCATTGAGCAGGCGTCAGCTCAGATGCCCGCGCCCGCGATGCCGCAGTTGGCACCGGACGATAGCAGGAGATCTCACAGGCCTTTATCGCGCCCCTACCCCTCACGACGACGGTCCCGTCTTCTCGCGCCTCTCGCTCTTCTCGGGGTTCGGGTCGACGTAGAAGATCTTGGCCTTCATGTGTGCGCGAGCCTGCGCGGCCATCCACACGACGGTCGTGACGACCAGCGACACGGCGAACGTCTTTGCGTTGAAGAGAGAGGTGCTCTTGAAGACGGCGACGAAGATCAGGAGGAGGAGCAGCTGGGCCATGTAGAGCATCAGGCCCATCGCCTGGAACAGCTGGGGGAGCGTTTTCGCCGTCCACTGCAGCACGTAGAGGCCGATCCCCATGAACAGGACGGCCAGCAGCGTGCCGACGGCCGCGCCGAGCGCACCCTTGCCCCCCGCGACCGCGGCGCTCACGGCGACGGCGATCACGCCGGCAGCCGCTGCGGGCGCAGCGATCTGCAAGAGGTTCCGGGCGTCATTGGACGGCATGGCGGCAACTCCGCTTTCACAGGGGGCAGGGTGTCGTCATGGACGAGCGTAGTCCCGGGCTGAGTGATCGAGATCTCGCACCAGGGGACCGTCGCACTACGGTCCCTCGGTTCCATCCCGGGTTCTCGTGAACGGTATCACAAACTATTTGATGAGGTCTTTACCTGGTTGGTGTGCTTGCTGTCACACATGAGAGTGACAGTGCACGTCTGCGCAGAAACCTGGACGCTTTGTCTGGTATTAGGGGGCTTCGCTCCCCCACGACTTGGCAATGCTCTCGTCAGATTCTTACCTTGGGAGGCTCAGCTCCGGTCAAGGGAACGCGAACGGGCGCTGATCGCCGTGGCCCCGTTGACGCCGCGCGCCGCGGCCGTGACGGGCGTCCGCTCCTCGGCCTCCTCGCAGGGCGCCGTCTCGGCGAACGCGGCCCCGGCGGCGCGGCGCCCGCGGTACCTGGGGGGCACGACGTGCTGGGCCCACGCCGGCACGCGGGGCGTGAACCGCGGGAGCAGCAGCAGGACCAGGCCGACGGCGCTGAGGAAGACGACGCCCAGCACGATCCACATGGAGGCCGAGTTCACCGAGTAGGCCAGCGCCGCGAAGGCGATCAGGGCCGACCAGAAGTACATGATCAGCACCGCCCGGCTGTGCGAGTGGCCGATCTCCAGCAGCCGGTGGTGCAGATGCCCGCGGTCCGCGGCGAACGGGGACTGGCCGCGCCAGGTGCGGCGCACGATCGCCAGGACCAGGTCGGCGGCGGGCACGGCGATGATCGTCAGCGGCATGAGCAGCGGGATGTAGACCGGCACCATCTGATGCACGGTGTTGCGCTCGGAGCCGGAGAACAGCTTCATCACGTCCGGGTCCACCTGGCCCGTGACCGAGATCGCGCCGGCGGCGAGCACCAGGCCGATCAGCATGGAGCCGGAGTCGCCCATGAAGATCCGCGCGGGGTGCATGTTGTGCGGCAGGAAGCCCAGGCACATGCCCATCAGGACGGCGGCGAACAGCGTGGCCGGGGCGGCGGCCTCGATGCCGTACGAGTACCAGATCCGGTAGGCGTACATGAAGAACGCGGCGGCGGCGATGCACACCATGCCGGCCGCGAGGCCGTCCAGGCCGTCGACGAAGTTCACCGCGTTGATGGTGATGACCACCAGGGCCACCGTCAGCAGGGTGCCCTGCCACTGGGTGAGGGCCACCGTGCCGACGCCCGGCACCGGCAGCCACAGGATGGTCAGGCCCTGCATGACCATGACGCCTGCGGCGATCATCTGCCCGCCGAGCTTGATCAGGGCGTCGATCTCGAACTTGTCGTCCAGGACGCCGATCAGCCAGATCAGCGCCGCCCCGGAGAGCAGCGCGCGCGGCTCGTTGGACTTGTCGAACACCCAGTTCAGGTTCGTGAGATGGTCGGCGACCAGCAGGCCCGCGCACAGGCCGAAGAACATGGCGATACCGCCGAGGCGCGGAGTCGGCTCCCGGTGCACGTCCCGGGCCCGGATCTCCGGCATCGCCCCCGCCACGATCGCGAACTTGCGTACCGGCCCCGTCAGCAGATACGTCACCGCGGCCGTGATGCAGAGCGTCAGCAGGTATTCACGCACGGGCTTCCCCACAGGTCTCGCTGGCCATCACAGCCCCACACCCTAGCGGCGGACGTATATGGATGGGGACTTCCGGGTAGGCACGATGGTTGCACGTGTGGCTGTGTACGACGTGCACAGCAGGGTGTACGCGTTTACCGCCTACCCCGGTTCAGCCGGGATACGGCGGGAATCCGGCGGTCAGCTCGCGCACCTCCTCCCGCGCCCGGGCGGGCTCGCGCTGCCCGCGCACCACCGCGGCCAGCAGAGCGGCGATCCGCACCATCTCCGGCTCGCCCATGCCCTGCGTGGTCACCGCCGCGGTGCCCAGGCGCAGGCCGCGGCCGTCGCCGTGCGGAAGCGCACAGCAGTCCAGGACCAGGCCGGCGGCGGCGAGCCGGCCGCGCGCGCTGCGGCCGTCCACGCCGAGCGGCGCCGGGTCGGCGGTGATCAGATGGGTGTCCGTGCCCCCGGTGGTGACGGCGAGCCCCTCGGCGGCCAGGTGGCCGGCCAGCACGCGGGCGTTGGCGACCACCTGATGGACGTAGGCGGCGAACGCCGGCGTCGCCGCCTCGCCGAACGCGACGGCCTTGGCGGCGATGGTGTGCATCTGCGCGCCGCCCTGGGTGAACGGGAACACGGCCCGGTCGACGCGCTCGGCCAGTTCGCTCCCGCACAGGATCATGCCGCCGCGGGGACCGCGCAGCACCTTGTGCGTGGTCGCGCACACGATGTCGGCGTACGGCACCGGGTTGGGCGCCGCTCCCCCGGCGACCAGCCCGATCGGGTGCGCGGCGTCCGCGATCAGATAGGCGCCGACCTCGTCGGCGACCTCGCGGAAGAAGGCGTAGTCGATGTGGCGGGGATAGGCGATCGAGCCGCACACGATCGCCTTCGGCCGGCGGCCCCGGGCCAGGTGGCGCACCTGGTCGTGGTCGATGAGCCCGGTCTCGGCGTCGACGCCGTAGCCGACGAAGTCGAACCAGCGGCCGGAGAAGTTGGCGGGCGAGCCGTGGGTGAGGTGGCCGCCGTAGGGCAGGCCGAGGGCCAGGACGGTGTCGCCGGGGCGCAGCAGGGCCGCGTAGGCGGCCAGCACGGCCGAGGAGCCCGAGTGGGACTGGACGTTGGCGTGCTCGGCGCCGAACAGCGCCTTGGCCCGCTCGACGGCGAGGCGCTCGGCGACGTCGACGATCTCGCAGCCGCCGTGGTGCCGGGCGCTCGGGTAGCCCTCGGCGTACTTGTTGGCGAGCGGCGAGCCGAGGGCGGCGAGGACGGCCGGGGAGGTGAAGTTCTCGGCGGCGATCAGCTGGAGCGTCGTGGACTGCCTGCGCAGCTCCGCCTGCAGGATCTCGGCCAGCTCCGGGTCCTGCCGCCGCAGGACATCGGTCTCGTGGGCAGTGGTGACCGACATGACGGGCTCCGGGCTGTCGACGGTGGCGTATCCCCCAATGTAGGCCCGGGACACCGGGGACGCGCAGCCGTTACGTCCGTTTATGCGCTTCTATGTCCGGGCGGGTACGCCGGTCAGCGCAGTCACCACCGGGTCCAGCGCGTCCCGTATCTCGTCGCCGATCGACCGGAAGAAGGTCAGCGGGGCGCCGTAGGGGTCGTACACCTCGTCCGCCTCGGCCGTGGGCGCCAGAAGCCACCCGCGTAGAGCCGCCGCGGCGCGGACCAGCGCGCGTGCGCGCATCACCACGCCGTCCTCCAGGGGCGGCAGCGTGGCCGGGTCTATCGCCTTCACCAGGCGCGTGAACTCCTTCAGCGTGAAGGTGCGCAGGCCCGCCGAGTGGCCCATCGAGATGACCTGGGCACGGTGGTCGCGGGTGGCGGTCAGCACGAGGTCGGCCATGATGACGTGCTCGTCCAGCAGTTCGCGGCCGACGAACCCGGAGGCGTCCGCGCCGAACTCGGCCAGCACGGTCTCCGCGTTGGCCTCCATCGGCGCGCCCTCGTGGCCCCAGGTGCCCGCGCTCTCCACGATCAGCCCGCCGCCGAGCACGCCGAGCCGCTCGGTGACGAAATGCCGGGTCAGCCGCTCGGTGATGGGCGAGCGGCACACGTTGCCGGTGCTGACGTGGAGGATGCGGAAGGTGTCGCGCGGAAGGCCGAAGGTGGTGGTCTCCTCCGCGACGCGGTCCCCGTCGCCTATGCCACGCCCCGCGTCAGGGGCCGTCAATTCGCCACCTCGAGGTCGGGTACGACCTTGCGCAGCTCGTCGGCGGAGAGGGCGCCCTCGCGCAGCAGCAGCGGCACCTCGCGGGAGACGTCCACGATGGAGGACGGCACGTTGGCCGGGGTCGGGCCGCCGTCGAGGTAGACGGAGACGGAGTCGCCGAGCATGTCCTGGGCGGCGTCGCAGTCCTCCGGCGCCGGGTGCCCCGTGAGGTTGGCGGAGGAGACGGCCATCGGGCCGACCTCGGTGAGCAACTCGATGGCGACCGGGTGCAGCGGCATGCGCACGGCGACCGTGCCCCGGGTGTCGCCGAGGTCCCACTGCAGGGACGGCTGGTGCTTGGCGACGAGCGTCAGGGCGCCCGGCCAGAACGCGTCGACCAGCTCCCAGGCCGCCTCCGAGAACTCCGTGACGAGGCCGTGCAGGGTGTTCGGGGAGCCGATGAGCACGGGGGTGGGCATGGTGCGGCCCCGGCCCTTGGCGGCGAGCAGGTCGGCGACGGCCTCCGAGGAGAACGCGTCGGCGCCGATGCCGTACACCGTGTCGGTCGGGAGCACCACCAGCTCGCCCCGGCGGACGGCGGACGCGGCCTCGCGCAGACCCGTCACGCGGTCGGTCGCGTCGTTGGTGTCGTATCGCCGTGCCATGTCTAGCGGACTCCTTTGTCTGTCGCTCGGTTCGCCCCCGGGGCGCCTTCGGCCGGTGCCGGGTACGCGCCCGTGCTCGGCCCCTCGGGCCTCCACGCGCTCGCGCACCCGGCACCGGCATGCCTCTTCGGCTCACTCGCTTGTGCCCTGGCAGACCTCGGCATCACGGCAAGGCCTTACGCGCTGTCGCGAACCGGGGACGGTTGTTGAGGTCGGGGTGGTCGGCCGCGTCGGCCCAGCCCCGCTCCTCGGTGAAGATCCACGGCACCTGGCCGCCCTGGGTGTCGGCGTGCTCGATCACCACCACCCCGCCGGGGCGCAGCAGCCGGTGCGCGGTGCGTTCCAGGCCGCGGATGAGGTCCAGGCCGTCCTCGCCGGAGAACAGCGCCAGCTCCGGGTCGTAGTCGCGGGCCTCCGGGGCGACGTACTCCCACTCGGTGAGCGGGATGTACGGCGGGTTGGAGATGACCAGGTCCACCTGGCCGTCGAGGTCCGGGAAGGCGGTCAGGGCGTCACCCTGGCGCAGGTCGACCCTGGACCCCTCCATGTTCTTGCGGGTCCACTGCAGCGCCTCCTCCGACAGCTCCACGGCGTGCACGCGCGAGCGGGGCACCTCCTGGGCGAGGGCGAGCGCGATCGCGCCGGAGCCGGTGCACAGGTCGACGATGCACGGCTCGACCACGTCCATGGCGCGCACCGCGTCTATGGCCCAGCCGACCACGGACTCGGTCTCCGGGCGCGGCACGAACACCCCGGGGCCGACCTGGAGTTCCAGGTAGCGGAAGTAGGCCCGCCCGGTGATGTGCTGCAGCGGCTCGCGCTGCTCGCGCCGGGCGATGACCTCCCAGTACCGGGCGTCGAAGTCCGAGTCCTTCACGGAGTGCAGTTGGCTGCGCTTCACGCCGTGCACGAACGCGGCGAGCTCCTCCGCGTCGGTGCGCGGCGAGGGCACGCCGGCGTCGGCCAGCCGCTGGGTGGCCTGGGCCACCTCCGCGAGCAGCAGGTTCACGCGAGTCCTCCGTGTCGTACTCGTACTCGTGCTCGTACGTGCGTACGTGTCTTACGCGGCCGCCAGCTTCGCCGCCGAGTCGGCGTCGACGCAGGCCTGGATCACCGCGTCCAGGTCGCCGTCCAGGACCTGGTCCAGGTTGTACGCCTTGAAGCCGACGCGGTGGTCGGAGATGCGGTTCTCCGGGAAGTTGTAGGTGCGGATCTTCTCGGAGCGGTCGACGGTGCGGACCTGGCTGCGGCGCGCGTCCGCCGCCTCCCGCTCCGCCTCCTCCTGCGCCATGGCGAGGAGCCTGGAGCGCAGGATACGCAGCGCCTGCTCCTTGTTCTGCAACTGGCTCTTCTCGTTCTGGCAGGAGGCGACGACGCCGGTCGGGAGGTGCGTGATGCGCACCGCGGAGTCGGTGGTGTTGACGGACTGGCCGCCCGGGCCGGAGGACCGGTAGACGTCGATGCGCAGGTCGTTCGGGTTGATCTCCACGTCCACCTCCTCGGCCTCGGGGGTCACGAGGACGCCGGCGGCGGAGGTGTGGATACGGCCCTGGGACTCGGTCGCCGGCACCCGCTGCACGCGGTGCACCCCGCCCTCGTACTTCAGCCGCGCCCACACGCCCTGACCGGGCTCGATCTGCCCGCGCGCCTTCACCGCGACCTGGACGTCCTTGTAGCCGCCCAGCTCGGACTCGGTGGCGTCGATGATCTCCGTCTTCCAGCCGACGCGCTCGGCGTAGCGCAGGTACATGCGCAGCAGGTCGCCGGCGAACAGCGCCGACTCGTCGCCGCCCGCGCCCGCCTTGATCTCCAGGATCACGTCCTTGTCGTCGCTGGGGTCGCGCGGGACCAGCAGGAAGCGCAGGCGCTCGGTCAGCTCCTCGCGCTGCTTCTCGAGATCCTTGACCTCCGCCGCGAAGTCGGGATCGTCGGCGGCCAGCTCGCGCGCGGTCTCGATGTCGTCGCCGGTCTGCTTCCAGGAGCGGTACGTGGCGACGATCGGGGTCAGCTCGGCGTAACGCTTGTTCAGCCTGCGCGCGTTCGCCTGGTCGGCGTGGACCGACGGGTCGGCGAGCTTCTTCTCCAGGTCGGCGTGCTCGGCGACGAGCTCCTCGACGGCCTCGAACATCTTTGGGCTCCTGTACTGCGATGAAGGGAAGGGCGGGCGACCAAAAACGCCGGTCCCGGCGCACGCCCGCAGGGGCGCACGGCCGTGGACCGGCGAATGGGGGCTCGCTACTTCTTGGAGCCGGCGGCCTTGCCGAAGCGGGCCTCGAAGCGGGCCACACGGCCACCGGTGTCGAGGATCTTCTGCTTGCCCGTGTAGAACGGGTGGCACTCGGAGCAGACCTCGGCCCGGATGGTGCCGGACTCGATGGTGCTGCGGGTGGTGAACGACGCGCCGCAGGTGCAGCTGACCTGCGTCTCGACGTACGCGGGGTGGATGTCGCGCTTCAAGGTTTCTCCTAGGTTTCGGGAGAGCGCCGGGTCGCCGCCGCGGGGTGCGGGGGCGTGAACCGGAGCCGACGTACCAGTCTGCCAGGACTGGTGCCATCCACCCAAACCGGGGGTGCGGCTGTTCTATTCCTGCGGTGTCACGTGCCGCTACGGACCCGCTTCTACGGGTGAGCGCGCACCGCTGCGACCCCACGCCTGCCGCGCCGAGCGCGCACCGCTGCGGCCCCGCGCCTGCCGCTTCTGCCCGGTGCCTCTCAGCCGTTCACCACGCCGCCGGCTTCGCCCGTCGCCGTTCCCCGGGTGGCCGACTGCGGGATCGGCCGGTCGTTCTTCAGGGCGTCCCAGACCACTTGGGCCTTCGCCTTCTCCTCCAGGACCCGGTTGGGGTTGGACGGGTCGTACCGGACCGGCATGGTGACCATGGTCAGGTGCCGGGCGCCGATGTGTTTGAGGCCGTCCGCGAGGCCGATGAGGGAGTTGACCGAGCCGAGGTCGGAGTCGGTGGTGACGGCCCGGGTGGCGGTGTCGGCCAGGTCGTACAGCTTCTTGGGGTGGCTGAAGACACCGACCTGCCTGACCTGGCCGATCAGCGCCTTCACGAAGGCCTGCTGAAGCTGGATGCGGCCGAGGTCGGAGCCGTCGCCGACGCCGTGCCGGGTGCGGACCAGGCCGAGGGCCTGCTGTCCGTCGAGGGTGTGGGTGCCGGCCTTGAGGGTGAGATGGCTCTGCGGGTCGTCGATGTTCCTGGTCGTGGTGACCGGGACCCCGCCGACGTCGTCGATCAGCTTCCGGAAGCCCGCGAAGTCGACCTCCAGATAGTGGTCCATGCGCACGCCGGTCAAGGACTCGACGGTCTTCACCGCGCAGGCCGCACCGCCGGTCGAGTACGCCTCGTTGAACATCACGCCGGACGCGGCCGGGTGCGCGGTGCCCTGTGTGTCGGTGCACCGGGGCCGGTCGATCAGGGTGTCCCGCGGGATGGAGACCACGGCGGCCTTCTTGTGGCCCTTGTAGACGTGCACGATCATCGCGGTGTCGGAGCGGGCGCTGCCGTCGTCCGTGCCGCCGCCGAGCCTCTTGTTGGAGCCGGAGCGGGTGTCCGAGCCGAGGACCAGGATGTTCTCGGAGCCGTTGTCGGCCTTCGAGGGCCGGTCGTCGCCGAGGGCCCGGTTGATGTCGAGGCTGTGGATGTTGCCGTTGAGCTTGAAGTACACGAACCCGGCGCCCGCCCCGCCCAGCACGACCACGCCCGCGACCGTCCAGGCCGTGGCGAGCAGAGCCCTGCGGCTCCTGCTGCGGGCCTTGCGGGGCCCCCGGCGGCCGGGGTCGCTCGCGCCCGGCCGCGGTATCGCGGGGTCCGGCGTGCTCTCGGCGGTCACATCGCTCCTAGGTCTCGCCTGTCCGACTACCCCCTGCTTCCAGGGTCAGGCGCGGTTCTCACCGCTCCATCGTCGCTCCGTGCGGCCGGACGGAGAAACTCGGGACAGACGTGCACGACGCACCGTGCCCACCGCGTGACGCGGTGGGCACGGTGCGCAGTCGCTTACGCGTGTGAGCCTTGCTCACCTGGTGTTCAGCCCCAGATGTCGTACGCCTGGAAACCGGTGCCGGCCGAGACCCTTGTGGCGAAGATCTTGCTCGTGGCCTTTCCGGTGCCCTTGTACAGGTACAGGGTCCCGCCGGGGGTGCGGGCCAGGAAGTCGGCCTTGCCGTCGCCGCTCACGTCGCCGACCGCGTCGAAGGCGTTGTAACCGGTCCAGCCGCTGCGCACCTTGACGCGGGCCGAGAAGGCGCCCGTGCCCGACTTGCCGGTGCCCTTGTACAGGTACAGGTCGTCGCTGCCGGACTTGCGGGCGAGCAGGTCCGCCTTGCCGTCGCCGTTGAAGTCGCCGTGCCCGCGCACCGAGTTGTACTGGTTCCAGCCCGTGCCGACCTTCACGCGCGAGCCGAAGGTGCCGTTGCCCTTGCCCGGGTAGATCCACAGCGCGCCGCCGGAGTCCACGGACAGGACGTCGGGCAGGTAGTCGCCGGTGACGTCGCCCGGGACGATGATCCGGGTGCGGGTCTTCCAGCCGCTGAAGATCTTGGTGTCGGTCCAGGAGCCGTCCGTGCGGGCGCTGTTGAGCACGAAGTGCTCCCAGTACACGTCGCCGGTGGAGCTGACCCGGTAGATCAGGTCCTGGAAGCCGTCCCGGTTGAGGTCGGTCTGCAGGACCAGGTTGACGCCGCTCCAGTTGCCCCAGGACACGCGGGTGCCGAACGAACTGCCGCCGGAGTCCTTCTCGTAGCCGGTCTTCGTGGAGGAGGCCCGCACGAAGATGTCGGCCTTGCCGTCCGGCTTGCTGTTGAACAGGCTCAGGTTGGTGTCGTCGACCTGCGGATAGGCCGCGCCCACGTACGTCGAGACCTTGCTGAAGACGCTGTAGGCGCCCTTGGCCACGCAGTCCTGGACGCCCCAGGAGACCACGCCGGCGATCCGCCCGTTCACCACGAGCGGGCCGCCGGAGTCGCCGTTGCAGGTCGCCTGGGTGCCGCTGTCGCTGCCGGACTGCGTGCCGGCGCAGACCATGTGACCGGCGATGTACGCGCTGCCGTAGGCACCGGTGCAGGTGCTGTCGGCGTGGAGGCTCAGCGTGGCGGCCTTCAGCGTCTGGGAGATGGTGTCGGTGGTGGAGCTGGTGCGGCCCCAGCCGTAGACCTTGGCGCTGGTGCCGGCGGCGTACGACGCGGTGTCGCCGGAGGTGACCATGCGGATCGGCGTGGCCTTGACCGGGACGGCCAGGGTGAGCACGGCGATGTCGTTGTCGGCGGGCGGCCGGGCGGCGGTCGTCCCCACGGTGTACGACGGGTGGTTCCACTGGCGCGTGACGGCGGTGGCCTGGCCGCCGTGCAGGTCCGCGGCGCCGGTGGAGCCGGTGGTGGGCAGCTGGTCGGTGCCGGTGACGACGGCGCCGTAGGCCTTCCAGTTGTAGCTCTTGCCGTTCTCGTCCTTGACGCAGTGCGCCGCGGTGAGGATCTTCGTCGGCGCGACGACCGAGCCGCCGCAGAAGAAGCCGACGTCGTCGCCGGTGGTGCTGGTGCCCTTGTCGTCGTAGTACCACAGCTGCGCCATCCAGGGCGCCGAGGAGATGGTGGTCTCGCCACCGCCGATGATCTTCGGCGTGACGGCGCCGCTGCGCTTCGCCGCCGGGGCGCTGGTGCGGTCGGCACCCGCGATGCGCTTTTCCAGGGTGGCCTGGGAGGGCTGGCTGACGGCCGGCCGGGCGGTCGGCTTGGGCAGCGCGGTGGCGGCACCGGCCGAGGCCGTCATCAGCGCGGCGGTCACGGCGGCGGCGACCGCCGCGGCGCCGAGGGGCAGGCCGACGCGTATACGGCGTCTGTGCCGGCCGTTCTTGGGCTCGGGCAAGGGAATCCCCCAGAAAGAGATGAGAAGGAGGGGACGCATGGTGCGTCCCCTCCTTCTCAGCGCCAAAAGGCCACCCCCTGTCACTGTTCGACAGGGGGTGGCCTTGGCGCCCCGCGGGCGCGGAGAAGAGGGAGACGATCAGTCGCCGTTGCCCGGCGCCGGCGTCGTCTTCTGGATCTGCATCAGGAACTCGACGTTCGACTTGGTCTGCTTCATCTTGTCCAGCAGCAGCTCGATGGCCTGCTGCTGGTCCAGCGCGTGCAGAACACGGCGCAGCTTCCAGACGATGCCCAGTTCCTCGGCCCCGAGCAGGATCTCCTCCTTGCGGGTGCCGGACGCGTCCACGTCCACCGCCGGGAAGATCCGCTTGTCCGCGAGCTTGCGGTCGAGCTTGAGCTCCATGTTGCCGGTGCCCTTGAACTCCTCGAAGATCACCTCGTCCATGCGGGACCCGGTGTCCACAAGCGCCGTGGCCAGGATGGTCAGCGAACCGCCGTCCTCGATGTTGCGCGCCGCGCCGAAGAACCGCTTCGGCGGGTACAGCGCGGTCGAGTCGACACCACCGGACAGGATGCGGCCGGAGGCCGGCGCGGCCAGGTTGTAGGCACGGCCCAGACGCGTGATCGAGTCGAGCAGCACGACGACGTCATGGCCCAGCTCCACCAGGCGCTTGGCGCGCTCGATGGCGAGCTCGGCGACCGTGGTGTGGTCCTCGGCCGGGCGGTCGAAGGTCGAGGAGATGACCTCGCCCTTGACCGACCGCTGCATGTCGGTGACCTCTTCCGGACGCTCGTCGACGAGGACGACCATCAGGTGGCACTCGGGGTTGTTGTGGGTGATCGCGTTGGCGATCGCCTGCATGATCATGGTCTTGCCGGTCTTCGGCGGGGCCACGATCAGCCCGCGCTGGCCCTTACCGATCGGCGACACGAGGTCGATGATGCGGGTGGTCAGCACGCCCGGGTCGGTCTCCAGGCGGAGCCGGTCCTGCGGGTAGAGCGGGGTCAGCTTGTTGAACTCCGGGCGGCCGCGGCCGTGTTCGGGCGCCATGCCGTTGACGGAGTCGAGGCGGACCAGTGCGTTGAACTTCTCGCGGCGCTCGCCCTCCTTCGGCTGGCGGACCGCACCGGTGACGTGGTCGCCCTTGCGCAGGCCGTTCTTGCGGACCTGGGCGAGGGAGACGTACACGTCGTTCGGGCCCGGCAGGTAGCCGGAGGTCCGGATGAAGGCGTAGTTGTCGAGAATGTCCAGGATGCCCGCGACGGGGATCAGGACGTCGTCCTCGGCGAGCTGCGGCTCGGCGATGTCGTCGCGGCCACGGCGGCCCCGGCGGTCCCGGTAGCGGCCGCGACGGCCCCGGCGGCCGCCCTCGAAGTCGTCGTCGTCCTGCCGGCCGTCCTGGCGGCCCTGCTGCTGGCCCTGCTGCTGGCGCTGCTGGCCGCCCTGCTGGTCGTCGCCCTTGTTGCGGCG
>NZ_JBLEBI010000054.1:0-36309 GCF_047340315.1 Streptomyces sp. AF1A | reverse complement strand
GCCGTACCGCCCGCCCCGCCCCAGCCCCCGGAGACGGCGAGCGGCTGGCGTCCGTGGCGTTTCCGCATGTCGAACGACGTCTGGGGCACCCCCTCGGTCGACGGCGACCTGGTGTACGTCACGTCCTTCGAGGTGCACGCCCTCGACGTGGCCACCGGCCGCCGCCGGTTCAAGACCCGGGACGTCGCCTGGTCCATGGCGGTCGCGGACGGCCGGGTGTACGCCTCCGACGGCCCCACCCTGTTCGCGCTGGACGCGCGCGAGGGCACCGATCTGTGGCGGCTGTCCACGGACGCCTGGGTGTACTCGCTGCGCGCCGACCGCGGCACGGTCGTCACCGGCACCCGGGGCGGCGGTGTGCAGGCATGGGAGGCCGGGAACGGGCAGAAGCTGTGGGAGATCAGCGGCTGCCAGACCGACTTCGAGTCCCCCGAGGCCGGCCCGCTCGTCCACGACGGCACGGTCTACGTCTGGCAGGACGCCCGGCTGCGCGCGCTGGAGGCCCGCACCGGCGAGGAGCGCTGGTCGTACCCCGTCGGCGACGCGGCCTCCTGCGGCGGCGTGCCCGTCCGCCTCACCCCGGCCCCCGACGGCTACGTGTACGTCAGCGCCGGCACCCGCGTCCTCGCCGTCGAGGCGGCGAGCGGCATGGTCCGCTGGCACTTCGAGGCCCCGGCGGTCTTCCTGTGCCCGCCGGCCTTCGCCCCGGGCCCGGCCGTCACCGGCGGCGGCATCTACCTCGCCGACTATCTCGGCACGGTGTACGCCCTCGACGCCACCGACGGCCGCGACCGCTGGCGCATCGCCACCGAGGCCCGCTCCTCCGTCGAGCCGGTCCTGGTGGCGGCCGGCCACGTCCACGTGGGCAGCGGCAAGGGCCTCTACACCCTGGACGCGGTCACCGGCACCCCCAAGTGGCGGTTCCAGGCGGGCGGTGACGTGGTGGGCTCCCCGGCGGTCGCCGAGGGGCGCATCCACTTCGGCTCCACCGACCATCTGCTGTACACCCTGAAGGCCGACGACGGCCGGCTGCGCTGGAAGCTGGCGACCGGCGGGGAGATCACCGGCTCCCCGGTGGTCAAGGACGGCGTGGTGTACGCCTGCAGCAAGGACCGCTGCGTGTACGCGCTGGACGCGGAGAAGGGCACGGGGACGGCCCGTACGGCGTGAGAGGCGTGACGGCCGTCGCACATGGCACGGAAGGGCTCCGGACGGCGGCCGTCCCGGGGCTGACGCCCCCCGCGGTGCTCCACCGGCGCCACGCGGTGACCGGGGCGGCTAGGGTGATGGCATGCACACGCAAACCCGTACGCGCGCGCTCAGGTTCACGGCCGTACTGGCCTTCGTGGTGCTGAACCTGACCGGCTTCTCGACCGGCCGCCACCATCACAGCCGTCACCGCACCGGGGGCGGGGGCGGGTGCAGCAGCTCCCATCAGGACCACGACAGCTACCACCGCAGCTACGGCGACGACCACCACGACAGCGGTACGAGCGGCGGCACCGGCGGCTACGGCCGCCGGCCCACGCACCGGGTCACCTCCACCCCCTCCAGCAGCGGCACGGCCCTGCGGGACGGGACGGCGAAGCTGGTGCGCTGCGCGACCGAGAAGGCGCCGTACGCGACCGTCGAGGTCACCAACCCCAACGGCCGCCAGGCCCGGTTCACGGTGGACGTCGAGTTCGACGACAGCAAGAACACGCTGGTCGCGGAGAACTCCGCGACGGTCACCGTGCCCGCGAAGGGCACGGCGCGCGTCCGGGTGGAGCTGCTGCGCGGCACCGACTTCGCCGACGACGGGCTCGTCCACCAGGTCGGCCACTGCAGGGTCGGTCCCAGGGCCCTGCTCGCGGGCTAACGCACCCGGAACTCCCGTCGTCGTGCGGCGAACAGCTCCGCCTGCCGCCCGGGCGACAGGTTGCCCAGCGCGATGAGATGCGGCGCCTGCGCGCATCCCTGCGCCCGCGCCGCCTCCCCGGCCGCCCACAGCGCCCGCACGGTCCCCTGCACCCCCTTCGGCGGATACCCGGCGATGACGGCGGCGCACCGCACGGCGGCGTCCAACGCCTCGCCGGGACCCACGACTTCGGACACGAGCCCGACCGCGTGGGCCCGCTCGGCGGAGATCCGCTCGGCCGTGCCCATCAGCATCATCCGCGCGACCTCCCCGTACGGCATGCGCCCGGCCATGAGCACGGACTCGTACGCGCTGACCATGCCGTACGTGGTGTGCGGATCGAAGAAGACCGCCGTCGTGTCCGCGACCACGAACTCGCTCTCGCCCAGCAGATAGAAGGCCCCGCCGCAGGCCATCCCGCGCACCGCGGCCACCACCGGCTTCCACAGGCCGTTCGCCTTCGGCCCGGCGCCGAGCAGCGGATCGTCCTGCATGTACGGCGACGACGGCTGCGGCACGGCCGCGTCCCGGTCGATGCCCGTGCAGAACGCCCGCTCCCCGGCCCCGGTGAGCACGACGGCCCGCACCGAGTCGTCGCATCGCAACCGGCCCCAGGTCTCGGCGAGTTCCCGGACCATGACGAGGTCGACGGCGTTGAGCCGCTCGGGCCGGTCCAGCGTGACCACGGCGACACCGGTGTCCCTGTCGGCCTCCAGGCGCACGGTGTTCACGCGAGCACCCACTGGGGCAGCCCCCCGGAGAAGACCGCCCGGACGCGGGCGCCGATCGTGACGCGCCGCGGATCGAGCGAGTCCAGCGGCGCCCCGGCCCGGGTGACGACGTTTCCGACCAGCCGTATCCGGGGCGCGTCCTCCAGCTCCACGACGACCACGTTGTAGGGCGCCTGCTCCGCGTAGCCGGGCAGCAGCGGCGGGTGCGGGACCACGTACGACCACACCCGCCCGCGCCCCGACACCGGCCGCCACCGGCTCGCGAAGGACTGGCAGTGCGGGCAGCACGGCCGGGGCGGGAACCGCGGCTCGCCGCACGCGGCGCAGGCCTGCACGCGCAGTTCGCCGCGGGCCGCGTACTCCCAGAAGGGGGCGCCGTCGGTGTCGGTGACGGGAGTCAGCATGGTCAGCTCCTCAGCAGCAGCGCGGAGGTGGGGACGCCCTCGCCGGCGGTGACGAGGCAGGTGGCGGCGCCGGGCACCTGGGCGGTGCTGGTGCCGCGCAGCTGTCTGACGCCCTCGTTGATGAGGTTGAAGCCGTGCACATAGGCCTCGCTGAGCCCGCCGCCGCTGGTGTTGAGGGGCAGCCGGCCCCCGATCTCCAGGGCGCCCTGCTCGGTGAAGGCGCCCCCCTCCCCCCTGCCGCAGAAGCCGTAGCCCTCCAGCGACAGCGGGACGAGCGCCGTGAAGGCGTCGTAGATCTGCGCCACGTCCACGTCGTCCGGGGTGACGTCGGCGTGCTTCCACAGGTGCCGGGCGGCGGTCCAGGCGGGCCCGGTCAGGGGGTCGTCGTTCCAGTAGTTGACCATGCCGTGGTGCTGCGCGGGCAGCCCCTGCGCGGCGGAGTGCACGTAGACGGGCCTGTGCGCGCAGTCCCGCGCGCGCTCCCTGCCGACGACCACGCACGCCAGGGCCCCGTCCGTCTCCAGGCAGTTGTCGAACAGGCACAGCGGCTCGCTGATCCACCGCGAGGTCATGTACATCTCGCGGGTCAGGGGCCGCTCGTACATCACGGCCGCCGGGTTCTGGTTGGCCCGGTTGCGGCAGGCGAGGGCCACGTTGAAGAGGTGGTCGCGGGTGGCGCCGTACTCGTGCATGTACCGCCGCGCCAGCATCGCGATCTCGTCGGCGGGCCGCAGCAGCCCGAAGGGCCGGGTCCACTGGGCCGGAGTGGGCAGCTGCGCGGTGGTGCCGGTCCACGGGCGGGGCCCGCTGCCGCGCTTGCGCGACCGCCAGGCGACCCCCACCGTGGCCTGCCCGGACGCGATGGCCCCGGCGAGGTGCGCGACGGTGGCGCACGATCCGCCGCCCCCGTACCCCACCTTGCCGAAGAAGGTCAGATCCCCGAACCCCACCGACTTCGCCAGCTCCACCTCGTCGGTCTCCTCCATGGTGTAGGAGGCCAGGGCGTCGACCTCGCCGGGGGCGATCCCGGCGTCGTCCAGCGCGGCGAGCACGGCCCGGCAGGCCAGCGTCCGCTCGTCCTCCGGAAGGTGTCTGGCGAAGGCGGTCTGCCCGATGCCGACGATGGCGGTGGCGTCCTTGAGCCCGGTAGCTGCCATGACCGGCCCCCTTCTCCTGACAGGCCGTCAGGTTACCGCTAATCTGACGGGCAGTCAGCTATGCGGTGGAGGGGGCAATGAGCGACTGGGGCACCGTCCCGGAGCTGGTGCGGTCGTCGGCCGAGCGGTACGCGGACGCCGAGGCCGTGGTCGAGGGGCGCACCAGGATCACCTACGCCGAACTGGGCGCCCGCGTCGAGCGTGCGGCGGCGGCCTGCCTCGCGAGCGGGGTGGAGCCGGGCGACCGGGTGGCCGTCTGGGCCCCCAACTGCCTGGACTGGATCACCGCGGCCCTCGGCGCGGTCTCGGCGGGCGCGGTCCTGGTGCCGCTGAACACCCGCTTCAAGGGCGCCGAGGCGGTGGACGTGCTGCGCCGCAGCAGGTCCCGCCTCCTCTTCGTGACCGGCACCTTCCTGGGCACCTCGTACGTGGCCTCCCTGCGCCGGGCGGCCGGGGAGGGGGCGCCGGCCGCCCGGGGGCCGCTGCCCGGACTGCCGGAGCTGGAGCAGGTGGTGGTGCTGTCGCAGGACGCGCCACCGGACTTCCGCACCTGGAAGGAGTTCCTGGCCGGGGGAGAGGGCGTGGGCGGAGCCGAAGTGCTGGCCCGGGCCGGGCGATTGGACGAGGCGTCCGTCTCGGACATCGTCTACACGTCGGGCACGACGGGCCGCCCCAAGGGAGCGGTGATCACGCACGGCCAGACGTTGCGGGCCTACGCGATCTGGGCGGACCTGGCGGGCCTGCGCGCCACCGACCGCTACCTGATCGTCAACCCCTTCTTCCACACCTTCGGCTACAAGGCCGGGGTGATCGCCTGCCTGATGCGCGGGGCGGCGATGATCCCGCAGCCGGTGTTCGACGCGGGCACGGCGCTGGCGAACATGGCGGCGGAGCGCGTGTCGGTCCTGCCCGGCCCGCCCACCCTCCTGCAGTCGCTGCTGGACCACCCGTCCCGCGACGCCCACGACCTGTCCGCGCTGAGGCTGGTGGTCACGGGCGCGTCCGTGGTCCCCCTGCGGCTGGTGGAACGCCTGCGCGGCGAACTGGGGGTGGGCACGGTCCTGACGGCGTACGGCCTCTCGGAGGCGACCGGCATCGTCACCATGTGCCGGCGCGGCGACGCCCCCTCGGTCATCGCCTCCACCTCCGGCCGGGCGATCCCCGGCACCGAGATACGGGTGGTGGACGCCGCGGGCACTCCGGTGTCCCCCGGCACGCCGGGCGAGATCCTGGTCCGCGGCTTCAACGTCATGCGCGGCTACGACGGCGACCCCGGGGCGACCGCCGAGGCCCTCTCCCCGGAGGGCTGGCTGAGCACGGGCGACGTGGGCGTCCTGGACGCCGCCGGGAACCTGCGCATCACGGACCGCATCAAGGACATGTTCATCGTCGGCGGCTTCAACGCCTACCCGGCGGAGATCGAGCACCTGCTGGGCGTCCACCCGGACGTGCGGGAGGTGGCCGTGATCGGCGTGCCGGACGCCCGCCTCGGCGAGGTCGCCAAGGCCTTCGTGGTCCGCCGCCCGGACTGCCACCTCACCGCCGACGACCTGATCGCCTGGTCCCGCCGCGAGATGGCCAACTACAAGGTGCCGAGGGCGGTGGAGTTCGTGGGCGAACTGCCGCGCAACGCGAGCGGGAAGGTGGTGAAGGGGCTGCTGCGGGGGCGCTGAGTGCGGCGCCCGCACACGCCTCGGCCGCGACGGCTCCCCCTCCGCGCCGCCGCGGCCGTTCCCCGTGTGGTGAGAGGTCCCGTCAGGCCTTCTCGTCGGTGGCGTGCGAGTTGTCGGGCGTGACCGTGCCATCGGTCTCGCCGGCGTCGAGGGGGGTGATCTTCACCGGCTCGATGGTGGCGTGGCTGTTCAGCGTGGTCACCTCGGCCGGCTCGGTGTCCGCAGCCGCCGCCGTGGGCGTGTTCTCGTTGCTCATGACTCTCCCCTGAAAGGACGTGTTGCGCGGTGCGCGGGCGGATCCCGTCCGGCAGCTCCCCCGAGGGCCGCCGGACGGGTGCCTCCGGGCCGCTACACCTTACGGTGCGGCGGTCGGCCGGTCCGTCTGCCCCCCGACGCGGCGGATCGACAGGAACGAGGATGCCGTGGCGCGATAAACGAACGATGAACGCATAGATGCACCGCGTCAGACGACGGCACGGGAGCCGAGAAGGCCCCGTACCTCCTCGGCCTCCGGCGCCTTCAGGGTCTCGAAGATCTCGAGGGCCTCCCGCCAGCAGACCTGTGCCCGGCCGGACTGCCCGATGCCGCCCAGGGCCCGGCCCAGCACGGTGAGCACGTTGCCGCGCCGCCAGTCACCGCCGACCCCACGCAGAAGGGACAGCGCCGTCTCCGCGTTGGTCGCGGCCTGGGCCGGACGGCCCGCCGCCAGGTCGAGCTCCGCGAGGCGGAACAGGGTCATGCCCTCCCACAGGCGCATCCGGCTGTCCCGGAACACCGACAGGGCCTCTTCGAGACGCTCGGCGGCGTGCTCGTACCGGCCGCACTGGGTGAGCGCCAGCCCCAGCGCGTAGCGGCCGTTGGCGCCCTTGAGCGCATGCCCCATGTCGTCGTACATGTCGGTCCCCTGCTGGGCCAGGGACACCGCGCTCGTGGTGTGCCCCATCGCCAGCCGGATCCGGGAGAGGTTGCACAGGGCGCTGGCCTCTCCGGGGCGGTCCTTGCAGGTGCGGAAGCTGTCGATGGCGCGGGTCAGGTGCTTCTCACCGTCCTCGAGACGGCTCTGGTACAGCGCGATGATGCCGAGCATGTTGGACGCCCAGCACTGGGGCAGGGGGTCTTTCGCGGCGTCGGCCAGGCGCAGCGCCTCGGTGGCCTCGTCGGCGGCCGGCTCGAACCGGCCCGTCAGATGGTGGCCGTTGGCGACGGTGACGAGCGCGCGGGCCTCCGCGCGCTGGTCGCCGGCGGCGCGTGCCGCGGCGCGCACGGAGGCCGCGGTGTCCACGTACTCACGGGAGTTGGCGCCCGACTCGGTCAGGTCGATGGCGGCCCACAACAGGTCGACGGCACGCCTGAGGCGGTGCGGAGCCGTCGACTGCCGCACGCACGCCAGCAGGCAGATCGCCTCCGCGTACAGCCAGTCCTGCGCGCGGTGCCGGTCCTCGAACGTCAGCCCCGGATGGCTCGTCGGCTCCAGGTGGTCCACCAGCCGGTCCTCCGGCCGCTCGATCGCGTAGACGCCCGCCGCCGTGGCCAGATAGAAGTCCAGCAGCCGCGACATCGCGGCCTCCCGCTCGCTCGGCGGCTGCTCGTCCCGTTCGGCGCAGGCGCGCGCGTAGAGGCGGACCAGGTCGTGGAAGCGGTAGCGGCCGGGGGCGGCGGACTCCAGCAGGGACGTGTCCACCAGCGACTCCAGCAGGTCCTCCGTCTCCTCCGCCGACAGGTCGAGGACCGCCGCCGCGGCGGCCAGGGAGATGTCCGGGCCGTCCGCGAGGCCCAGCAGGCGGAAGGCCCGGGCCTGGGCCGGCTCCAGCTGGCCGTAGCCGAGTTCGAAGGTGGCCTTCACCGCGAGGTCGCCGGCCTGCAACTCGTCCAGGCGGCGGCGTTCGTCCGCGAGCTTGGCCGCCAGCACGGAGACCGTCCAGGTGCGGCGGGCCGCCAGGCGGGAGGCCGCGATGCGGATCGCCAGCGGGAGGAAGCCGCAGGCCGCGACCACGTCGAGGGCGGCCTCGCGCTCCGCCGCGACCCGCTCCTCGCCCACGATCTTCGTGAAGAGCGCGAGGGCCTCGTCCGGGGACATCACGTCCAGGTCCACCAGATGTGCCCCGGCCAGGTCGACCATGCGCGCCCGGGAGGTGACGAGCGCCGCGCACCCCTCGGTGCCCGGCAGCAGCGGGCGCACCTGGGCCGCGTCCTTGGCGTTGTCCAGCAGGACCAGGACGCGGCGGCCGTCCAGGACCGAGCGGTACAGGGCCGCGCGTTCGTCCAGGGAGTCGGGGATCGCCGAGTCCGCCGTGCCCAGTGCGCGCAGGAAGGAGCCCAGGACCGTCTCGGGCTCCGCCGGGCGGGGACCGGCGCCCTGCAGGTCCACGTACAGCTGGCCGTCCGGGAAGGCCGGGCGGGCGCGGTGGGCCACGTGCACCGCGAGGGTCGTCTTGCCGACTCCTCCGATGCCGGCCAGCGCCGAGACCGCCATGACCCGGCCCTCCGCCTCGGACGCCGACGCCAGCACGTCGCTCAGCTCGTCCACGAAGGCGGCCCGGCCGGTGAAGTCCGGCACGGAGGCGGGGAGCTGGGCCGGGCGGACCGGGGCCGCGGACGGCTCCGGCGCCGGGGCGGAGGGTTCGGCCAGCGCCGGGTCCGCCTGCAGGATGCGCTGCTGCAGCTCGCTCAGGCCGGGACGCGGGTCCACGCCCAGCTCCTCGGCGAGCAGGCGGCGGGTGTCGGCGTACACGGCCAGGGCCTCGGCCTGGCGGCCGCTGCGGTACAGGGCGAGCATGAGCAGCTCCCGCAGCCGCTCCCGCAGCGGATGCGCCGCCGTCAGGGCGGTCAGCTCGGACACCGCCTCCGTGTGGCAGCCCTGCTCCAGGTCCATGTCGAGGCGGGACTCGAGCAGTCCGAGCCGCCACTCCTCGAGGCGGACGCGCTGGGTCTCCGCGTAGGGGCCGGGCACGCCGGCCAGGACCTCGCCGTCCCACAGGGCGAGGGTCTTGTTCAGGAGTTCCCGCGCCCGCCCCAGGTCGCCCGAGCCCCGCGCCTTCTCCGCCTCCGCCGCCAGGTTCTGCGCCGCCGTCAGATCCAGGGCGCCCTCGCGCAGGCCCCGGATCGCGTAGCCGCCGGACTCGCTCACCAGGATGCCGGGGCCGAGGGCCTTGCGCAGGCGGGAGGCGTACGTGCGGACCGCCGCCAGCGCCTGGGACGGCGGCTCGGGGCCCCACAGGGCGTCGATCAGCTCCGCCGCCGTGGCCGTGCGGCCCTCGCGCAGCAGCAGGGCGGCCAGCAGGGCGCGCTGCTGGGGGGAGCCGGTGCCGACCGCCTCCGCGCCGCGCCAGGCCCGCACCGGACCGAGCACGCTGAAGCGCGCCGCCTCCGGCTCCGTGACGGCGTCGGCCATGGCCACGGAACCGGGACGCCGCTGCTCGGGTACTCGCGGCCCACCGTCCATGCGTTCGTCCCCCTCGGCATCACGAACAACCCCGTCAGTTTGCCTTGTTCCGGACGGTTGCGTCAGCCGTGCGAGACGCCGATCACAGGGCGCTGCGCCTCGATCACAAAGCCCACACACCCTCTTCGCACGCAGCGGGCCGGCCCCGATAGCTGACGGACCGTCAGATCGGCGCTACCGTGGGCGCCATGGACTCCCACGACAGCACGTTTCCGCTGATCATCTCCGTGGACGACCACACCGTCGAGCCCGCCGGCGTGTGGCAGGACCGGCTGCCGAAGAAGTACCTGGACACCGGGCCCCGGATCGTCCGCGCACCCGTGCAGGAGATGACCTTCCTGGGCGGGCGCTTCCGGCCGGTCATGGGCGAACCGGGCGGCACCGACGGCCCGCTCGGCGACTGGTGGGTCTACGAGGGCCTGCGCCGGCCCCTCACCCGCCTCGACACCGCCGTCGGCTGCGCCCGGGACGAGGTGAAGCTGGAGGTCATCACCTACGAGCAGATGCGGCCGGGGTCGTACGACGTGGCCGCGCGCCTCGCCGACATGGACGTCAACCACGTGCAGTCCGCGCTGTGTTTCCCCACCTTCCCCCGCTTCTGCGGGCAGACCTTCACCGAGGCCGCCGACAGGGAACTCGCCCTGCTGTGCGTCCGCGCCTACAACGACTGGATGGTGGAGGAGTGGTGCGGGCCCGCGTCCCGCGGACGGCTGATACCGCTCACCCTCATCCCCCTGTGGGACCCGGAGCTGGCCGCCCGGGAGGTCCGGCGCAACGCCGCCCGGGGCGTCCGGGCCGTCGCCTTCTCCGAGATACCCCCCTACCTCGGCCTGCCGTCCGTCCACACGGACGACTGGGACCCGTTCCTCGCGGCCTGCGACGAGACCGGCACGGTCGTCGCCATGCACATCGGCTCCAGCAGCCGGATGCCCTCCACCTCCGCCGACGCCCCGCCCGCCGTCGGCTCCACCATCACCTTCGCCAACTGCTGCTTCTCGATGGTCGACTGGCTGATGAGCGGCAAGTTCGAGCGCTTTGCGAACCTGAGGGTGATGTACGCCGAGGGGCAGATCGGCTGGATCCCCTACATCCTCGAACGCGCCGACGTGGTCTGGGAGGAGAACCGCGGCTGGGGCGGTGTCGCCGACAAGGTGCACCGGCCGCCGTCCGAGCTGTTCGCCGAGCACGTGTACGGCTGTTTCTTCGACGACGCCTTCGGGCTGAGGAACCTCGACTCCGTCGGCGTCGGCAACGTCCTCTACGAGACCGACTACCCCCACTCCGACTCCACCTGGCCCAGGTCCCGCGAGGTGGGCGAGGCGCAGATGGGACATCTGCCGGCGGACGCGGTCGAGCGGATCGTGCGCGGCAACGCGATCGGGCTCCTCGGGCTCACCCCCGAAGGGCTCTGGCGGTGAGTGCCCTCGCGTACGGCATCCAGCTGCCCGTCCAGTCCCAGAGCACCCTGTACACCGAGGCCTGGGAGGCGGGCGCCGGGCCGGGGGACCTGGTGGAGGTCGCGCGGGCCGCGGACCGGGCCGGGTTCGACTACCTGGCCTGCTGCGACCATGTGGCGATCCCGCGCCGGCTGGCCCCGTCCATGAGCACGGTCTGGTACGACCCCGTCGCCACCCTCGCCCACCTCGCGGCCGTGACCGAGCGCGTCCGGCTGCTCAGCCATGTGGCCGTGGCCGGGCTGCGGCACCCGCTGCTCACCGCGAAGCAGTACGCCACGCTCGACCACCTCTCCGGCGGGCGGCTGATCCTCGGCGTGGGGGCCGGGCACGTGCGGGAGGAGTTCGAGGTCCTGGGGGCGGACTTCGCACGGCGGGGTGCCCTGCTGGACGAGAGCATCGACGCGCTGCGGGCCGCCCTCGGACCGGAGGAGTTCCCCGAGCACCACGGCAAGCTGTACGACTTCGCGGGCCTCGGCCAGCGCCCCCGTCCCGCGCAGCCGCACGTGCCGCTGTGGGTCGGCGGATCGTCGCCGGCCGCGGTGCGCCGGGCCGCCCTGAAGGGCGACGGCTGGCTGCCACAGGGCGACCCGCGCGACCGCCTGCCGGCGCAGATCGCGCGGATCCGGCAGCTGCGGGCGGAGCAGGGCGTGCGGGGGCCGTTCACCGTCGGCGCCCTCACCGAGCCGCTGTACGTCGGCCGGGCCGGCTGGGACGTCGGGCGGCGGACCCTGACCGGGGCGCCGCAGGCCCTCGCCGAGTCGCTGCGGGCCTACCGGGCGATGGGCGTGCACCAGGTCCAGGTGCGGTTCCGCAGCCGGTGCCGGGCCGAACTCATCGAGCAGATCGACGCGTTCGGGGCGGAGGTCGCACCCCGGCTGAACTGAGGAGGAGCTTCGTGGGCAAGCTGGACGGGCGGGTCGTCGTCATCACCGGGGCGGCGCGCGGGCAGGGCGAGCAGGAGGCACGGCTCTTCCGGGCGGAGGGCGCGCGGGTGGTCGTCGCCGATGTGCTGGACGGCCAGGGGGAGGCCCTGGCCAAGGAGATCGGGGCGCTCTACGTCCACCTCGACGTGGGCACCGAGGAGAGCTGGCGGGAGGCCGTCGCGGCGGTCAAGCGCGCGTACGGGCGGATCGACGGGCTGGTCAACAACGCGGGCATCCTGCGCTTCAACGCCCTCGTGGACACGCCGCTGGACGAGTTCATGCAGGTCGTGCAGGTCAACCAGGTCGGCTGCTTCCTGGGGATGAAGGCGGTCGCGCCCGAGCTCGCGGACGGCGGCACGATCGTGAACACCGCCTCGTGCACCGCCCTGACGGGGATGGCGGCCGTCGGCACGTACGCCGCCACCAAGCACGCCGTGCTCGGCCTGACCCGGGTGGCCGCGCTGGAGCTCGCGGGCCGGCGGATACGGGTCAACGCGGTCTGCCCGGGCGCCATCGACACCCCCATGTCCAACCCGGCCCGGCTGGACCCGGACGCCGACCCAAAGGAGACGGGCCGGGCCCTGGACGAGCTCTACCGCAGGCTCGTGCCGCTCGGGCGGGTCGGGCGGCCGGAGGAGGTGGCGCGCCTCGCCCTCTTCCTCACCTCGGACGACTCCTCGTACATCACCGGGCAGCCGTTCGTGATCGACGGGGGATGGCTGGCCGGGGTCACCCTCATCTGACGCTGCGTCAGCTATTGACCCCCCGTGACGGCGATGCGACAGTCGTCCAGAACTGACGGAGCGTCAGAAAAGCTTCGGGACCGGGGACGGTGAACCTCCGTGGAATTCGGGCTCTTTGTACAGGGATACGTGGGCAAGCGCGCCGAGACCGACCCGCTCGCCGAGCACAAGGCGCTGATGGAGGAGACCGAGTACGTCATTCAGGCGGACCGGTCCGGCTTCAAGTACGCCTGGGCCTCCGAGCACCACTTCCTGGAGGAGTACTCCCACTTGTCGGCCAACGACGTCTTCCTCGGCTACCTGGCCCACGCGACGGACCGCATCCACCTCGGCTCCGGGATCTTCAACCCGCTCGCCCAGGTCAACCACCCGGTGAAGGTCGCCGAGAAGGTCGCCATGCTCGACCACCTCAGCGAGGGCCGCTTCGAGTTCGGCAGCGGCCGGGGCGCCGGCTCGCACGAGATCCTCGGGTTCATCCCGGGTGTGACCGACATGAACTGCACGAAGGAGATCTGGGAGGAGACGATCGCCGAGTTTCCCAAGATGTGGCTCCAGGACGAGTACGCCGGCTTCCAGGGCAAGCACTGGCAGCTGCCGCCGCGCAAGGTCCTGCCGAAGCCGTACGGGAAGTCCCACCCGGCGATGTGGTACGCGGCCGGCTCCCCGCCGTCGTACGCCATGGCCGCGAGGAAGGGACTCGGCGTGCTCGGCTTCAGCATCCAGAAGGTCTCCGACATGGAGTGGGTGCTGGAGCAGTACAAGACGGCGATCGTGGACGCCGAGCCCGTCGGCGACTTCGTCAACGACAACGTGATGGTGACGACCACCGCGATCTGCGCACCGACACACGCCGAGGCGATCGAGACCGCCGTGGGCGGCGGCCTGCACTACCTGCCCTCGCTGGTCTTCCGGTACCACGACACCTTCCCCCGCCCCGAGGGCTTTCCGGAGTGGCCGCAGACGCTGCCGGAGTACACGGCCGAGTTCGTCGAGCTGCTCATCGAGGAGGAGCTGCTGATCTGCGGCGACCCGGACGAGGTGCTGCGGCAGTGCAAGCGGTGGGAGCAGGCCGGGGCCGACCAGCTGAGCTTCGGGCTGCCGGTGGGGGTGCCGAAGGAGCAGACGCTGCGGACGATCCGGCTGATCGGCGAGCACGTCATCCCGAAGATCGACACCGATCCCGTGCACCGGACCTCGCGGTTCCGCCAGGCCGCCTGATGGAGGGATCCCGGCATGCTGGACCACCTGATCAAGGGTGCCACCGTCGTGGACGGCTCGGGCGCGCCCGCCCGCACCGCCGACGTGGGGATACGCGACGGGCGGATCGCCGCCGTCGGACGCGTCACCGATCAGGCACGCACCACCGAGGACGCGCGGGGGCTCGTCCTGACCCCCGGCTTCGTCGACCCGCACACCCACTACGACGCCCAGCTCTTCTGGGACCCGTACGCCACACCCTCCCTGAACCACGGGGTGACCACGGTCGCCGCCGGGAACTGCGGCTTCACCCTCGCGCCCCTCAACCCCGCCCGTCCCGAGGACGCCGACTACACCCGCCGCATGATGGCCAGGGTGGAGGGCATGTCCCTGGTGGCGCTGGAGCAGGGCGCGCCGTGGAGCTGGCACTCCTTCGGGGAGTACCTGGACGCGCTCGAAGGGCGGACCGCCGTCAACGTCGGCTTCATGGTCGGGCACTGCGCGCTGCGGCGGCATGTCATGGGCCCGGCCGCCGTCGGCGGGCAGCCGAGCGGGGACCAGCTGGACGCCATGGTGCGGCTGCTGCACGACGCCATGGACGCCGGCGCCTGGGGGCTGTCCACCACCCAGTCGAGCACGCACGCCGACGGGGACGGGCAGCCGGTGGCCTCCCGGCACGCCCGGCCCGCGGAACTGCTGGCCCTCTCCCGCGCCGTCGGCGAGCACGAGGGCACCCAGATCGAGGCGATCGTCGCCGGGTGCCTGGACCGGTTCAGCGACGCCGAGATCGACCTGCTCGTGGAGATGAGCGCGGCCGCCGGGCGGCCCCTGAACTGGAACGTGCTCACCGTCGACGCCGCCGTGCCCGAGCGCGTGCCCCGGCAGCTGAGCGCGAGCGAGCGGGCCCGGAAGGCGGGCGGCCGGGTGGTCGCCCTGACCATGCCGATCCTCACCCCGATGAACATGTCCCTGGGCACGTTCTGCGCGCTCAACCTGATCCCGGGCTGGGGCGAGATCCTGGGCCTGCCGGTCCCGGAGCGGATCGCCAGGCTCCGTGACCCGGACGTGCGCGGGCGGATGCTGCGGCGGGCCGCGTCCAGGGAGGCGGGCGTCCTCCGGCGGCTGACGGACTTCGGGCGGTACGTCATCGGCGACACCTACAGCCCGGCCAACCGGGGACTCACCGGCCGGGTCGTGCGCGACATCGCGGCCGAGCGGGGGCAGGACCCGTTCACCTGCCTGGTCGAGATCTGCGCCGCCGACCAACTGCGCACCGTGCTGTGGCCCATGCCCACCGACAACGACCCGGCGTCCTGGGCGCTGCGCGCCGAGACCTGGCGGCACGAGGACGTCCTGCTCGGCGGCTCCGACGCGGGCGCCCACCTGGACCGGATGTGCGGGGCGCCGTACACCACGCGGTTCCTCGGGGACTGCCTGCGCGGCCGGCGGGCGGCCGGTCTGGAGCAGGCGGTGAGGATGCTGACCGACGAGCCGGCGCGGCTGTTCGGGCTCCGGGAGCGCGGGCGGGTGCGGGAGGGCTGGCACGCGGACCTCGTCCTGTTCGACCCGGAGCGGATCGACGCCGGCCAGGCCCGTCTGGTGCACGACCTGCCGGGCGACGGCGCCCGCCTGGACTCGAAGGCGATCGGGGTGCGTGCCGTGTGGGTCAACGGGGTCGAGGCGATCCGGGACGACGTGGTGAGCGGGGCGGTGCCCGGGAAGGTGCTGCGGTCGGGGCGCGACACCAGGACGGTGAGCACCAGGTGAGCGACGGGCAGCGGCTGTTCGTCGGCGGGCGGTGGGTCGAGCCGGACGGCGGCCACTACCCGGTGACCGACCCGGCCACCGAGGAGACCGTCGGCCGGGCGCCGGAGGCCTCACCGGCGCAGGTGCGCGAGGCCTGCGCGGCGGCCCGGGAGGCGTTGGGGGCGTGGTCGCGGACCCGGCCGGAGGAGCGGGCCGCGGTGCTCGGGCGGGCGGCGGACATCATCCGGGGCCGACTCGTGGAGTACGCCGAACTGGCGCGGGCCGAGACCGGGGCGACCACGGGGACGGCCCGGGCCATGCAGGTCGGGGTGGCCGCCGCCCGGTTCCGGCGGTACGCCGCGGTCGAGCCGGCCGAGTGGGCGATCGCCCCGCAGATCAACGAGGCCGGGCCGATGGGCAGGGCCGGTGTGATGGGCGCGCTGGCGATACGGCAGCCCGTCGGGGTCGTCGCCTGCGTCACCTCGTACAACAACCCGTGGGCCAACCCGGCGGGCAAGGTCGCCCCCGCTCTGGCCATGGGCAACACGGTGGTGGTGAAACCCGCCCCGCAGGACCCCCTGTCCGTCTACCGGATGGCCGAGGCCCTGCAGGCCGCCGGGGTGCCGCCCGGGGTGGTGAACGTCGTCTCCGGGCGGGACGTGGCGGTCGGTGAGGCGGCGGTCGGGTCGGACGACGTCGACATGGTGAGCTTCACCGGTTCCACCGCCGTCGGCCGGCGCATCGCCGAGGTGTGCGGGCGGGGCATGAAACGCCAGTTGATGGAGCTGGGCGGGAAGGGCGCGGCCGTGGTCTTCGACGACGCGGACCTCGCCTCGGCCGTCGCCGGCATCGGCACCACCTTCTCCTTCTACAGCGGGCAGATCTGCACCGCCCCGACCCGGGTGCTCGCCCAGCGGGGCGTGTACGACCGGCTGGTCGGTCAACTCGCCTCCTACGCCGCGCGGCTGACGGTGGGCGACCCGGGGGCGCCGGACACGGTGGTCGGTCCGGTCATCTCCGCCGCGCACCGGGCGCGCGTCGAGTCGTACGTCGAACTGGGCCGGAAGGAGGGCGCGCAGGTCGTGGCCGGGGGTGAGCGTCCGCCGCTCGACCGGGGCTTCTACGTGGCGCCCACCCTCCTCGCCGGCTGCTCCAACGACATGCGGGTGGCCCGGGAGGAGATCTTCGGGCCGGTGGTGTGTGTGATCCCCTTCGACGAGGAGGACGAGGGCGTCGCGCTCGCCAACGACTCCGACTACGGCCTCATCGACTACGTCTGGTCGGGGGACGTGGCCCGTGCCTTCCGGGTGGCCCGGCGGCTGCGGGCCGGCGGGGTCGGGATCAACACCGTCGGGCGCAACATGGAGGCGCCGTTCGGCGGCTTCAAGCGGAGTGGGGTCGGCCGGGACGTGGGGTCGTACGCCCTGCACGCCTACAGCGAGGTGCAGTCGATCGTGTGGCCGGGGTGAGCCCTCACCCCCGCGCTGGCCGTACTGTCCGCCCTGACGGCCTGCGGTGCCCAGGGCGGGGACGCCGAGTACGGCACCCGGGACCGCTCCATCACGGTGGACGCCGGAAGCAGGTTCACGCTGAACGTCCCGGCGAACCCGAGCATGGGCCAGGACTGGTACCTCGCTGCTCCGGACCCCGACGCGGGCGTGCCGAAGTACCGCGGCGAGCGCAAGGACTTCCACGACACCCCGCTGGACGGCGGATCCGGGGGCACGCAGTACTTCGACTTCACTGCGGTGAAGTCGGGCACGACCAGAGTGACGCTGCTGTACTGCGTACTCGGCCGCTGCCCCGAGGGCGGCAGGGCGACCGCTTCCCCGTCGCCGTCCGCCGCCCCCACCGCCACGGGCGAACCGAGCGCACAGCCCGCGTACTTCGAGTACCGGATCACCGTCCGCTGAGCCTCCGCCGCACCGCCTGACTCTCCGCATCCGCCAGCCAGTTGCCGTGGAAGCCGAAGGGCACCCGGGTCGGCAGGTGGATGGTGGCGACCGGGGGCGCGGTGAGGTTGCCGGCGTCGAGGACGACCAGGTCGCTGCGGTCGGTGGTGGCGTCGTGGACGTACGTCAGGAGCCAGCCGGGGCCGCCCGGTGCGCGGTCGGCGGGGGCGAAGGCGGCCTCGCCCGGGGTGCGGGCGGGGCCGAAGTCGTGGGCGGTGGCGGCGCCGGTGGCCAGGTCGTAGCGGACCAGTGAGGTGCCGCAGGTGATGTGCCCGTGCCCGGCGGGAAGGCCGGTGAGCCGGTCGTCGACGCGCGGGAACTCGCCCGGCCGGTCGTCCAGTTGCTCCTCGCGCACCTTTCCCGTGACCGGGTCGGCGGTCCACTTCCACAGCACCGCCCGCTGGGACGCCGTACCGCCGTCCGCGGTCCGCCGCCACAGCTCCGGGTAGCGCATCACGTGCAGCACGATCGTCCCGTCCGGCGCGTCGTGGGCGTTGAGCACGTGAAAGACGTAGCAGGGGTCGATCGTGAACCATCGCACCTCGCCGTGCGGGTCGTCGCGTCGCAGGACGCCGAGGCGGGCCCCGTACCCGTCGTCCCAGCGGTACGGCATCGTGCCGCCGATCAGCGCGAGTTCGACGTCGAAGACGACCGGCAGGTCCATGAAGACGACGTGCCCGGCGGTGAGGGCGAAGTCGTGGTGCATGGTCGGGGCCGGCACGTCGACCGGCCTGCTGAGCACCAACTCGCCGGAGGCGTCCGCCCGGTGGTAGGTGAGGCGCTCGCTCTCCACCATGCCGTAGCCGAAGAAGTGCAGCTCCCCGGTGACCGGGCAGGTCTTCGGGTGGGCGGTCATGGCGGTGCGCAGCCGGCCGCCGAAGTCGTAGGGGCCCTTGGTGTCCAGGTCGCAGGTGAGTTCGTAGGGCAGCGCGCTCTCGACCAGCGCGAGGGTGCGGCCCGCGTGCCGGACGACGTGGGTGTTGGCCGGGCCGGCCGTGAGGTCCCGCCGGCCCTGCTCGTCGTACATCCGCGCGCCCTCGGTGAGCCGGCTGGTGCGGACCCAGCGGTTGCGGTACGACACCGCCCGGCCGCCCTCGATCCGCACACCGTGCACCATGCCGTCGCCGAAGAACCAGTGCCCGGAGGCGGCGTCGGCCGGGTTCGGGCCGTTGCGCAGGTACCAGCCGGCCAGCTCGGGCGGGATCGTGCCGGTGACCGGCAGGTCGTGGGCGGTGAGTTCCTCGCGGACCGGCGCGTAGTTCCCCAAGAGGTGCCTGGGCGTGGTCATCGGGCCACCTGCCCGGCCTTGGCCTGGACGTGGGCGACGTAGCGCACGGTGAAGAGCATCGGGACGACGAAGCCGGCGATCTGCACGAGCGTGGCCGGCGTCGAGTGGGCGTGCCCGGCGTGCTCGACCAGGGCGAGGACGACGGCGGTCAGGGCGAAGGCGGCGGTCCACCCGGCGGTGATGACCACGTTGGTCCGGACGAACGGCCTCAGCCCCCACAGCTCACGCGGCGTGGTCCGCTTGGCGATGCCGAGCGTGAACGGCCGTCCGACGGCCAGCGAGACCCCGGCGATGACGGCCAGGGTGCCGGAGGACAGGGCCGCCGCGTAGTCGTGCACGCCCGAGTGCGGGTCGGTGAGGGCGACGGCGGCGAGGGCGGCGAAGAAGACGGCCGAACCGGTCTCGATGATCAGGGCGTCGAATCCGGCGCCCTTCCGCTTCTCCTGGACGATGAGCGCCGCCGCGACGACGAAGGCGGCCGGCGCCCCCCACTGCCAGTCCCCGGAGGGGATGACGGCGAAGACGATCCAGGGCAGGAACGTGCGCAGATACGACATGAGGTGGCCCCGTTTTCCACTCGAAGCCCGGTTCGGTCCGCCGAGCTGTCTCTTGTGACATGTCGAAAGTAGAAGGTCGAGTCTCGACATGTCAAGAGTGGAAGGTAGAGTGGGGGCATGAGCCTCAGACACGCCCTGCTCGGCCTGCTCTCGGAACGCCCCGCCAGCGGGTACGACCTACTGAAGCGGTTCGAGACCTCACTGGCCAACGTCTGGCCCGCCACCCAGAGCCAGATCTACACCGAGCTGACCAAGCTCGCCGGCTCCGGCCTGATCACCGTGGCCGCCGAGGGCCCGCGCGGCCGCAAGGAGTACGCCCTCACCGACGAGGGACTCGCCGAACTGCGGCACTGGCTGACCGAAACCACGCCCCAGCGCACCATCCGCAGCGACATCCTGCTGCGCGTCTTCTTCCTCGGCGTGCTGCCCCCCGACCAGGCGCGCGGCTACCTGACCGAACTCGCTCAGATGTCCGAGCAGAGCATCGAGCAGTTGCGCCGGCTGTCGGACTCCATCGACTGGGACGACGGCAACCTCTCGGTCCACGGCCGGATCGCCCTGGAGTACGGCCTGCGCTTCAACGCCATGCGGCGCGAGTGGGCCGAGTGGGCGGCGGAGCAGATCACGTAGTGCCGAGGAACACCGGGTTGGTGAAGGCGGCCATCGCCCCGCCGCCCGCCGGGCCGAGCGCCGCCTCGTGGCGCACCTCTGCGCGCACGTACGCCGCGTGCCCGGCTGTCGTGCGCCACTGAACCGACCCGGACCCGGACACCGGCAGCGGTCCGCTCGTGAACACCGCGCCCTGGTCCGTCACGAACCGGACCGAGCAGCGCGGGGCGCCGGTCACCCCCAGCCGGACGGTCACCGGCGTGTCCGCCGCCACGGCCAGCCGCTCCCCGATCCCCGCCCGCCGCCCGTCGGGTCCGGTGGCGCCGAGGGCGAGGCCGACGTGCCGGGACTCCGCCACGTACGAGCGCCCCGCGCGAAGACCCTCCTGGATCGCCTCCCGGGTCAGGTCCTCGGCCAGGACGACCGTCTGCGGCAGGCCGACCGCGTCCGGGGCCCGGTGCGCGTCGCTGCCGCCCATCGCGGGCAGCCACCCGGGGCCGCCGTGCCGCCCCTGACGCACCGACGCGACCAGCCGCGCGTCCCAGGCGGCCAGGGTCACCTCGTCGTCGGGCGTGTACGGCCCGTTCCACACCTCGACCGCGTCCGCCTCCGCGAACCCGAACTTCCAGGCGCACCCGAGGCACGTGGCGTGCGGATGCGCCGGTACGACCAGCCCTCCGGCCGCGCGGATCTCCCGGGCGAAGCGCCCCCAGCGGCCGTCCCGGGCCCGGTAGCGCCAGTCCACGAAGGTGCCGGGCTCGGTGCCGAGCGCCAGCACGTGACCGTTCCTCGTCGTCACCTCCTCGCCGAGCATCACCAGCAGGTCCTCACCCGCCGCGTCGGCCCAGTGGGCGTGCGACGACGAGGTGTTGTGCTCGGAACTGTTGAGGAAGTCCAGCCCCGCCGCCCGCGCCAGCGCCGCGATCTCACCCGGTGTGCGCCGCCCGTCGGAGTGCCACGAGTGCAGGTGGCAGTCCCCCCGGTACCAGTCCCGTCCCCGTCCTCGCGCCCGCGACGGCGGGTACCCGGGCGCCGGGGTCCGGCCGGGCTCCCCCCGCGTCAGCGCGACCGTCACCTCGTACGACAGGCCCTGCGGCGCGACCGTGTACGGGCCGAGCGCGATGTGCCAGGTGCCGGGGCGCAGCGGCCCGGGGAGATACCCGGGCGTCGCGTCGTCCGCCCGCACGAAGAACTCCGTGCGCGCACCTCCGGACCAGCCCCGGAAGCCCGGCCCGCCCACCTCGGTCCCGCGCTCGTCGAAGAGCCCGATGTCCAGGGCGTTGCCGGGGGTGCCGGCGGGGACGGAGGGCCTGTCGTAGGCGTAGGAGACCCTCAACTCCGCGGTGTGCGGGGGGACTTCGAAGGGTAGGTAGACGTAGTCCGGGGAGCCCGGGGCGAGAGTGCCGCGCATGGTCGTCACGCGTCCAACGTAGGCCGACCCCGGGCGCACGGGAACCGCGTCGTCGGCCACGGCGGACCCCCGCGCATCCACCCCGCCGAAGGGGCGGAAATCCCGACCGGTCGGTATGGACTCTCGACGGCCCACCCGGTACAGATGGCCCATGCGCATCGCCGTCACGGTCTTTCTCACCGACGAGACCATCACCCCCACCCGTCTCGCCCGCGAACTCGAGCAGCGCGGCTACGCCGGCCTGTACCTGCCCGAGCACACCCACATCCCCGTCGAGCGCACCACCCCCTACCCGGCCGGTGGCGACCTGCCGCGCGAGTACGGCCGCACCCTCGACCCCTTCGTCGCCCTCGGGCAGGCCGCGGCCGTCACCTCGCGGCTGGGCCTCGGCACCGGGGTCACCCTGGTCGCCCAGCACGACCCGATCGCCCTCGCCAAGCAGATCGCGACCCTGGACCACCTCTCCGGCGGCCGCTTCACGCTCGGCCTCGGCTACGGCTGGAACGTCGAGGAGGCCGCCGACCACGGCGTCGAGTGGCGCACCCGGCGCGAGCTGGTCCGGGACCGGATGCGGCTCATGCGGGCGCTGTGGTCGGCGGAACCGGCGGCGTACGCGGGCGAGTTCGGCGGCGTGCGGGCGAGCTTCGCGCACCCCGAGCCGGCGCAGCAGCCGCGCGGTCCGGTCGTAGGCCCCCGCACGCTGATCGGCGGGGCCGCCGGGCCCAGGCTGTTCGCGCACATCGCCGAGTACGCCGACGGGTGGATGCCGATCGGCGGCCGGGGCCTCGGCGAGTCGCTGCCCGTGCTCCGTTCGGCTTGGGCGGACGCGGGCCGCGACCCGGCCGCCCTCCAGGTGGTCCCGTACGCCGTCCTGCCCACCCCCGGCAAGCTCGCCCACTACGCCGAGTCGGGCATCGAGGAGGTCGTCCTCCAGCTGCCGCCCGCGGGGGAGACGGAGATCCTCCGGGCGCTGGACGACTTCGACGGCTTCCTGTAGGCGAACGGCTCCGGGTTCCGGGCGGCTTGGGAACCGGGGGAGCGGGCCGCCGCGACGAACCCGCGCCCGGCGACGCTCCGCACCCCCGGGCCGGCTCCGATCGGGCTCCACCGGCGGAGCCATATCCTCGAAGGATGACGACTTCCGCGACCTCCGGAACCGGCCCGACCGAGAACTCCATGCGTCGCGCCCTCAAACGCGCCCGGGACGGCGTCGCCCTCGACGTCGCCGAGGCGGCGGTGCTCCTCCAGGCCCGCGGCGAGGCCCTGACCGGCCTCGCCGCGTCCGCCGCCCGGCTGCGGGACGCGGGGCTGGAGGCGGCGGGCAGGCCCGGTGTGATCACCTACTCGAAGAGCGTCTTCATCCCCCTCACCCGGCTGTGCCGGGACAAGTGCCACTACTGCACCTTCGTCACCGTCCCGGGCAAGCTGCGCCGCGCCGGGCACGGGATGTTCATGTCCCCGGACGAGGTCCTGGACATCGCCCGCAAGGGCGCCGCCCTGGGATGCAAGGAAGCCCTGATCACCCTGGGCGACAAGCCCGAGGAGCGCTGGCCGGAGGCGCGCGAGTGGCTCGACGCGCACGGCTACGACGACACCATCGCCTACGTCCGCGCCGTCTCCGTCCGCATCCTGGAGGAGACGGGCCTGCTGCCCCACCTCAACCCGGGCGTGCTGACGTGGACGGACTTCCAGCGGCTGAAGCCGGTGGCGCCGTCGATGGGCATGATGCTGGAGACCACCGCCCGGCGCCTGTGGTCCGAACCGGGCGGCCCGCACTTCGGCTCGCCGGACAAGGAACCGGCCGTGCGCCTGCGCGTCCTGGAGGACGCCGGCCGCTCCTCCGTGCCCTTCACCTCCGGCCTGCTGATCGGCATCGGCGAGACGTACGAGGAGCGCGCGGAGTCCCTCTTCGCGCTGCGGAAGGTGGCGAGGGCCTACCACGGCATCCAGGAACTGATCATCCAGAACTTCCGCGCCAAGCCGGACACGGCGATGCGCGGCATGCCGGACGCCGAACTCGACGACCTGGTCGCCACGGTGGCCGTCGCCCGGCACATCATGGGCCCGTCCGCCTGCCTCCAGGCCCCGCCGAACCTGGTCGACTCCGAGTACGAGCGGCTGATCGGCGCCGGCATCGACGACTGGGGCGGGGTGTCGCCCCTCACCATCGACCACGTCAACCCCGAACGCCCCTGGCCGCAGATCGAGGAACTCGCCGCGAAGTCCCGGGCGGCGGGCTTCGAGCTGCGTGAACGCCTGTGCGTCTACCCGGAGTTCGTCCGGCGGGGCGAGCCCTGGCTGGACCCGCGGCTGCGCCCGCACGTGTCGGCCCTCGCCGACCCGGAGACCGGCCTGGCCCGCCCCGGGGCCCTTCCGCGGGGCCTGCCGTGGCAGGAGCCGGAGGAGGTCTTCGTCGCGACCGGCCGCACCGACCTGCACACCTCGATCGACACCGAGGGCCGTACGGGCGACCGGCGCGACGACTTCGACGAGGTGTACGGCAACTGGGAGGCCCTGCGCGAGGCGGCCGCCCCCGGGATGGCGCCCGAGCGCATCGACACCGACGTGCGCGAGGCCCTGCGCACGGCGGCCGACGACCCCACGAGGCTGACCGACGCCGAGGCCCTGGCCCTCCTGCACGCGGACGGCCCGGCGCTGGACGCGCTGTGCCGGGTGGCCGACGACGTGCGCAGGTCGGCGGTCGGCGACGACGTGACGTACATCGTCACCCGGAACATCAACTTCACCAACGTCTGCTACACGGGGTGCCGCTTCTGCGCCTTCGCCCAGCGCCGCACGGACGCCGACGCGTACACGCTCTCGCTGGAGCAGGTGGCCGACCGCGCCCAGCAGGCGTGGGAGGTCGGCGCCGTCGAGGTGTGCATGCAGGGCGGCATCCACCCCGACCTGCCCGGCACGGCGTACTTCGACATCGCCAGGGCGGTGAAGGAGCGGGTCCCCGGCATGCACGTGCACGCCTTCTCGCCGATGGAGGTGGTGAACGGCGCCACCCGCACCGGCCTGTCCATCAGGGAGTGGCTGACCGCCGCCCAGGAGGCCGGCCTGGACACCATCCCCGGCACGGCGGCGGAGATCCTGGACGACGAGGTCCGCTGGGTCCTGACCAAGGGCAAGCTGCCCACGGCCACCTGGACCGAGGTGATCAGGACGGCCCACGAGCTGGGCATCCGCTCGTCGTCCACGATGATGTACGGCCACGTCGACCAGCCCCGCCACTGGCTGGGCCACCTGCGCACGCTCGCCGGCATCCAGCGCGAGACGGGCGGCTTCACCGAGTTCGTCACCCTGCCGTTCATCCACACCAACGCGCCGGTCTACCTGGCGGGCATCGCGCGCCCGGGCCCGACCCTGCGGGACAACCGGGCCGTGACGGCGATGGCCAGGCTCCTGCTGCATCCCTGGATCCCCAACATCCAGACGAGCTGGGTCAAACTGGGCACCGAGGGGGCGGCGGAGATGCTCCGCTCCGGCGCGAACGATCTGGGCGGCACGCTCATGGAGGAGACGATCTCGCGCATGGCGGGCTCCTCCTACGGCTCCTACAAGTCCGTCCGGGACCTGGTGGCGGTGGCGGAGGCGGCCGGCCGCCCGGCCAAGCCGCGTACCACGGTCTACGGCGAGGTGCCCGAGGAGCGGCAGCGGGCGGCGGAGGCGTCCGACGGCCACCTGCCGGATCTGCTGCCGGTCCTGGACTGAGTACGATGATCCGACCCCCGGTCCGAGCGGGGGCCCCGTAGCGGAGGAGATGCGTACCCGTGGCTGCCCGACTGCCCTCGTGGGCCTGGGTCACCGGTCTGACGGCGGGCGCGACCGTGGCCGTCGTCGCCCTCGCCGTCCAGGCGGACCACGGGCCGCACCCCACGGCCGCCGTGGCCAGGCCCAGCGCCTCGGCGTCGGCCTCGGCGCACGCACAGGCGTCCGCGAAGCCGAAGGCGCCGGCCGCGCCCGCCCTGCCCGCCGGGTCCGGCGCCGGTCGCCGGATCGTGTACTCGCTCGGCGAGAAGCGCGTGTGGCTGGTCGACGCGACCGGCAGGGCGACCCGCACGTTCACGGTGTGGCCGGGCACGGTGAATCCCGCGCCGGGCCGCTACTCGGTCACCCTGCGCACCCAGTCCCTGCGGGGCTCGGACGGCGTCCAGATCGAGCACGTGATGTATTTCACGAAGACGGAGGGCGTGAACATAGCCTTCTCCAACGCCCTCGACGGCTCCTCGCCGCCCCCGGCGAACGGCCAGAAGCTGGGCGGCATACGGGTGCACAAGGCGGACGGAGCCGCCCTGTGGGCCTTCGGCGATCAGGGCACCAGGGTGGCGGTCGTCAACTAGCCTCCCCCTGCCGGGAGGGCAGCTGGTTGACGATCAGGGCGACGCCGCTCAGCAGGAAGATCCGGGTCGCCGCGTCCAGCCCGTTCCATGTCTTCGACTGCCACATCGCGAACCACTCGCCGCCGATCGCGATGAACCCGGCCCCGAAGAGCAGCAGCAGCATCAACAGGCCATAGGTGGAGACCCGCCGCGCGAGCGCCTGGTCGCGCCGCGAGGCCCAGAGGTACGTCCCCCAGATCAGCACGAGTGCCGCCACGGTCTCCCACACGATGATCAGCACGTAGGCGGTGTCCTGAAGACCCGTGCTGGTGACGGCCCGCCACATCAGGTCGTGGTCCTTGAACGTCGTGTCCATCGCCAGCACGTGCCGCACGAACTGCTGGTTGGTCCCGAAGTCCGTGATGTTCCCGACGGCGACGAGGGCGATGTAGAGCGCGAGTATCCCGGTGAGCACACCGGCGGCAGGCCTGAGGCCGGAGTTGTGTGTGGGGGTGGTGGTCATGGCCGAATTCTCCCCTGCCACCAGCGGACTTCTCACGTGCCCATTGCGCCAGAATCCGGCCGCGGATCGGCCACGCACGCCAACTCCCCTCCCGTTCACGCCCTCGGCGGGGCGCTCTCCGAGGGCGCCTTCGAGCCGGACGGCACCGATCCGCCCGACTCCGGCCCCGACCGCGTCCTCGTCGGGGTCGAAGCGCTCACAACTGGACGGCGATGACCTGGAGGGACCGATTTGCCCCGCTGAACGGACCGTTCCCGGTCGATTACAGTGCTGAGCGTCGTACGGACGGACGGTGCCGAAGGGAGGTCGCGTGAGTACGACGACCGGCGCCGTCTGGGGCCGTGCCGAGCAGCAGGACTTCCGCAGCCGGGTGCGCGGCACCCTGCTCGGGGTCGCCGTGGGCGACGCACTGGGCGGGCCCGCCGACGCGCTGTCCCTGGCGGAGATCCGGTCCGCGTACGGCCCCGAGGGGCTGCTCGACCTGGCCTTCGGGCACGGGCGCCGCGGTTCGGTCACCCATCACACCCAGCTGAGCCTGTTCACCGTGGACGGCCTGATACGGGCCCAGGTGCGCCGCGACACCGGCGCCTGGCACCCGCCCACCGATCTGCACCGGGCGTATCTGCGCTGGGCGGCCACCCAGCGGGACTGGGGGCCGGACGAGCGCCGCAAGGACGACGGCTGGCTGGCCCGTCAGGAGTGGCTGTACGCCCGCCGCGATCCCACCCGGGCCCTGCTCGTCGGGCTCGGCGACGAGACCATGGGCACGCTGGACCAGCCCAAGAACCCGGGTGAGCTGGGGCCGGAGGCCGTCGCCCGCTCGGCCCCGTTCGGGCTGCTGGTCGGCTGGGAGCCACAGCTCGTCGTCCAGCTCGCGGTGGAGTGCGCGGCCCAGACCCACGGGCATCCCCTCGCCTACCTGTCGGCGGGCGCGTACGCCGTGATCGTGCACGCCCTGGCCCGCGGGGACAGCCTGGACGGCGCCGTGCAGCGGTCCCTCGCCCTGCTCGCCGCCCGCCCCGGGCACCAGCCGGTCTCCGACGCCCTCCAGCACGCGCTCGGCGCGGTGCGCCAGGGGATGCCGAGCCCCACCCGGGTCGAGGAGCTGGCCGGGGACGGCACGGCCGACGGGCTGCTGGCCGCCTCGGTGTACTGCGCGCTGGTGGGCGAGGACGTGCGGCACGGGCTGTGCCTGGCGGTCAACCAGAGCGGACCGTCCGCCGCGGCGGGGGCGCTGACCGGCGGGCTGCTGGGCGCCCTGCACGGCGAGACGGCCCTCCCGCCGGCCTGGCTGGCCGAGCTGGAGGGCCGTCCCACGATCCTGGAACTCGCCGACGACTTCGCGATGGAGATGACCCAGGGGCCCGCGCTGCACGGGCCGGCGGGTGCGTCGCCGGGCTGGCTGGTCCGGTACCCGCGGGCCTGAGCCCAGGGCGCCCGGCCCTCACGCCTCGTGGACCGGCGCCCCGATCACGTCGTCCCCGGCGCCCGCGGGCACCGGCGCCGCGGCCGCCGCGTCGCCGTCCGAGTTCACCTGGTCGATGATCGCCAGCCGCTCCGGGGTGTCCTCCGGCTTGAGGTAGCCGATCGCGATGTAGAGGACGAGGGAGACGGCCAGCGGCACGGACACCTGGTACTCCAGCGGCACTCCGCCGGAGATCTGCCAGCTGATGGGGTAGTTGACCAGCCAGAAGGCCAGCAGGCCCGCCGCCCAGCTGGTGAGCGCCGCCGTCGGGCCGGAGCGGCGGAACGGGCGGAGCAGACCCAGCATCATCGGGATGGCGATGGGGCCCATCAGACCCGCGACCCACTTGATGACGACCGTGATGATGTCCTTGAACGTCGGGGAGTTGACCTGCGTGGCCACCGCCATGGACAGCGCGAGGAAGACCACCGTCGTCACGCGCGCCGCGACCAGGCCCGAGGTCTGGCCCCAGGAGCGCGCCCGCGCCGACAGCACCGGTGCCACGTCCCGGGTGAACACGGCCGAGATGGCGTTCGCGTCGGAGGAGCACATGGCCATGGTGTGCGAGAAGAAGCCGACGACGACCAGGCCCAGCAGGCCGTGCGGGATGAGCTGCTCGGTCATCAGGCCGTAGGAGTCGGAGCCGTCCGGCTTCTGCGCGTGGACCAGCAGCGGGGACATCCACATCGGGAAGAACAGGACCACCGGCCAGACCAGCCACAGGATGGCCGACAGCCGGGCCCCGCGCTCGGCCTCGCGCGCGCTGCCCGTCGCCATGTAGCGCTGGGCCTGGTTGAGCATGCCGCCGTTGTACTCGAAGAGCTTGATGAAGAGGAACGCCAGCAGGAACACCGTCCCGTACGGGCCGACCAGGGGCTTGCCGTGGCCGTGCAGGGCCGGCTGGTTCCATGCGTCGAAGAAGCCGATGTGCTTGTCGTCCAGTTTCAGTACGACGGCGACGAACATCGAGATGCCGGCCAGCAACTGGATGACGAACTGGCCGAGTTCGGTGAGCGCGTCGGCCCACAGGCCGCCGATCGTGCAGTAGACGGCGGTGATCGCGCCGGTGACGAGGATGCCCTGGTTGAGGGTGACACCGGTGAACACCGACAACAGGGTCGCGATCGCCGCCCACTTGGCGCCCACGTCCACGATCTTCAGCAGCATGCCGGACCAGGCGAGCGCCTGCTGGGTGGAGAGGTTGTAGCGGTTCTTCAGGTACTCCAGCGGGGAGGCCACGTGCAGCCGCGACCGCAGCCGGTTGATCCGCGGCGCGAACAGCCGCGCCCCGATGGCGATTCCCAGCGCGATGGGGAAGGACCAGGTGACGAAGGAGGTGACGCCGTAGGTGTAGGCGATGCCCGCGTATCCGGTGAACATCACCGCGCTGTAGCCCGACATGTGGTGCGAGATGCCGGAGAGCCACCACGGCATCTTGCCGCCGGCCGTGAAGAAGTCGGAGACGTTGTCCACGCGCTTGTGCGACCAGACGCCGATCGCGACCATCACACCGAAGTAGCCGATGAGCACGGCCCAGTCGAGACTGTTCATGTGCCCGATCGTGGGTCTGCCTCCATGAACACGACAAGCAAGCGTAGGGTCAAGTAAAGGTAAAATTGTTCGTCTGGATGACTTCCGTTCAACCACATGAACAAGGAGCGGTGGCGGACCGAGCCGGGTCAGCGCATCAGCTCACCCGCGTTGACCAGCAGCGACTGCCCGGTGATGGCCCGCGCCCGGTCCGACGACAAGAACACCGCCGCGTCCGCCACATCCCCGTCGGTGGCCAGTTCCGGCAGCGCCATCCGTCCGGTCAGCCGGGCCAGCACCTCCTCCTCCGGCACGCCCTCCGCCTGCGCGGTGAACCGCACGTACGCCTGCACCGGCGGCCCCCACATCCAGCCCGGCAGCACGGTGTTGACGCGGATCCGATGCGGTCCCAGCTCCCGCGCCAGCGAGTACATCGCGCTGGTCAGCGCCCCCTTGGAGGCGGCGTACGCGGCCTGGCGCACCTGCGAGGGAGCGGCGACGGCGGACTGGGTCCCGACGAACACCACCGACCCGCCCCCGCCCGCCTTGAGCGCCGGCAGGCACGCCCGGGTCATCCGCAGCGTCCCCAGCAGGTTCACGTCGATGACCGACTGCCAGGTCGCGAAGTCCGCGTCCTCGATTCCGCCGAAGCAGGAGTCCCAGGCCGCCACGTGCACCACGGCGTCGATCCCGCCGAACCGCTCCCGCGCAAGCGCGGCCAGCCGCTCGCACTGCCCCTCGTCGGTGATGTCCGTGGCCCGGTACGCGGTGCGGCCGCCGCCCGGGTCGATCTCGGCCGCGCTCTTGGCGAGGTTCGCCTCGGTGCGCGCCCCGAGCACGGCGTTCCCGCCGTCCCGTACGACGGCCGCCGCGACCTGGTGGCCGAGTCCGGCCCCGACCCCCGAGACGACCACGGTCCTGCCGGCGAGCAGCGGCATCGGTGCCTCCCCTGGTCTGGCGCTTTATCTGACGGGGCGTCAGAGTAGGGGCGACCGCAGGAGGACGGAAGGGGAAGGACATGAGCGAGGACACCCGCAGCGAGCTGTACGCCGAACTGGCCGCCGTCGGCCCCTACGGTGTCCGCCCCGGCCACGCCCTGATCACCCTGGTCGAGCCCCACCCCGGCCACGAGTACGCCTACAACCGCTGGTACGAGGACGACCACTACTACGCCGGCGCGATGGCCATGCCCTGGATGTACGCGGGCCGCCGCTGGGTGGCCACCCGCGACCTGCAGCTGCTGCGCTACCCGGAGAAGTCGGCGGTGGCCCGGCCGGCCACCGCGGGCTGCTATCTCTCCACCTACTGGATCACCGCCGGCCGCTACGACGACCACATGAAGTGGACGGTCGCCATCAACAAGCGCCTCGACCGGGACGCCCGCGTGTACCACGACCGCACCCACGTCCTGACCGCCTTCCAGGACCACGCGACGACGGTGTACCGGGACGGCGCGGCCGGTCCGCGCGATGTCCACGCCCTCGACCATCCCTACGCCGGGCTGGTGCTGGAGGTGATCGACGCCGACTCGCCGCGGCAGCGGGGCGAGCTGCTGGAGTGGCTCGGCACCCGGCACCTGCCCCGCCGCCTCGCCGGCTCCCCGGCGGCCATGGCCACGGTCTTCCTTCCCACCCCGCTGCCCGGCGACCGCATGACCTACGTCCAGCAGGTCGAGGGCGTGGGCACCCGGGTGACCCTGCTGTGGTTCCTGGAGGCGGACCCGCGCGCGTGCTGGGCGGAGCACTTCACCGGGCTGGACGCGGACGTGGCCGGTGCCGGGCTCGGCCGGGTGGAGCTGGTGGCCCCGTTCGTCCCGACGGTGCCGGGCACCGACACGTACGTGTCCGCACTGCGCTGAGCGTGAGCCTCACTTCAGCTCGTCCGGGCACGGCGTGCCGCGGGGCAGCTGGTACGGCGCGGCCAGCCGGTAGGTACCGGCCTTCGGCGCGAGCAGCACGGTCCACTTGTCCCCGTCCGGGTCCTCAGGCGTGGCCATCAGGCACCCGTTGACGTTGCGGAAGGTCTTCGGCGGGCCCGAGGAGACCAGCTGCGGCGGCTTCAGGCTCTTGCCGTGCTCGTCGACGACGCTCAGCCACGGCGAGTACGGGATGCGGATCAGGATCCGCCCGGCCTTGCGCACCTGCAGCGTCATCTCGCCCTGATCGGCCCGGTCCACCACCGCGTTCGGCTCCGCGAGCGGCGTCGGATCGGTCACCCGGAACAGCTGCCAGTTGGCATCGCCCCAGATCTGCGTCAGGTACGGCATCCCGCGCCGCAGCAGCTCCCGCTCCCGCTGGCCGCCGTCCCCGTCCGGGTTGTCCTTGGGCAGCACGACGAAGTGCACGGCCCACCGCTGCAGCCACTCGTGATAGTTCGCCGAGTTCAGCGTGTCGTCGTAGAAGAGCGGGTTGCGCTCCATGTCGGCCTGCCGGTTCCAGCCGCGCGCCAGATTGACGTACGGCGCGAGCGCGGAGGCCTCGCGGTGCGAACGCGCCGGGACCACCTCGACGCGGCCCCGCTCGGCGCCGACCTTCTGCAACTGGTTGACGAGCGGGGCCAGCTCGCGGGCCCAGGACGCGGCCGGCGTCGTATGGACGATGTCGTCCACCGACTTGTAGCCGATCCAGCCGGCGAAGCCCAGGAACGCCACCACGGTCAGGTACCACTTGCGCGACTTCGGCTCCGTGAACGGCAGCGCCGCGATCAGCGTCGCACCCGCGAACAGCATCGGCAGCCGCGAGATGTTCGACCCGATCTGCGAGCTGATCAGCCACACCAGGACGACGCTGATGCTGTAGACGGCCGCCGTCAGCCGGACGGTCACCCACTGCTTCGGCACCAGGAACAGGCACAGCAGGCCGTACAGCAGCGGGAGTATCACCGAGCCGATCGTCATCGGCTGGGTGCCGGAGAACGGGAAGAGGAAATAGGAGGCGGCGACCACCGCGGACGGGGCGAGCCCCAGCGCCCAGGCGCCCGGCCGCCGCTTCTGCAGGAACAGCGCGACCGCGACCAGGCCCACGAACAGCCCCGAGACGGGCGAGGCCATGGTGGAGAGGCCGGCCAGGGGGGCGGCCACCACCGCCTTCGCCCAGCGCTTGTGCCGCCAGCGGTACGGCCAGCAGAACACGGCCGCGACCGCGCCGAGCCCGAACATCGTGCCGAGCCCGAAGGTCACCCGGCCCGACACCGCGTTGCACAGGAACGCGAAGACCCCCGCGAGGGAGGCCCACAGGGGATTGCGCACCACGCGGCTGCGGATCAGGATCATGGTCAGCAGGCCCGCGGACACGGTCCCGGCGATCATCATCGTCGTCCGCACGCCGAGGACGGCCATCAGATACGGCGACACCACGCTGTACGACACCGGGTGCATGCCCCCGTACCAGGCGAGGTTGTACGCCGAGTCCGGGTGCCGGCCGACGAACTCGGCCCACGCGTCCTGCGCCGCGAGATCGCCGCCACTGTTCGCGAAGGTGAAGAACCAGATGATGTGCAGGACGCCCGAGAGCGCGGTGACCGACAGCACCGGGTGCACGAGCAGCCGCCTGCGCAGGGGCTCGGCGGAGGCGAGGAGACGCGCGAGCCGGCCGTGGCCGTCCCGGCCCCCGTCCGTACCGCCCTTACCGGCGGAACTGCCGGCGTCGGTCGCGGACAGGCGTATTCGCGGGCCGGATCCCGGGCCCGGATCGGCGTCGTCGGCGTGTGTCGGCTCCGCTGTGGCCACCTGAAGGCACTCCCGTGTCCCGTCTTCTGTTCTCGGCCGCTTCCCCAGGTGTTCCCGGCCGCTTCCCGTCCAGTCTCGCGGCCCTGTTCCGCGACCGGCGACCTGCCCCGATTCGTGACGCTAGCACGCACCCCGCCGCGCGGCTCCCGGGTGGGGCGCCGTCGGCGGGGTGCGCGGGCGGGCTGGGGGTGGTGCGATCAGCCCAGCCGGGTGAGCTTCGCGCCGAAGCCGGGCTCGGCCAGATCCTTCGCCAGGGCCACCGGGACCCGCACCGCACCGGCCGAACCGTCACCCACGGTGAGCGATCCGACCTTGGTGCCGGCCTTCGCGGTGTGCGGCACGGCGTCCGAGGCGAAGGACAGTTTGACCTTCAGCCCGGACCAGCCGGCCGCCGTGACGTCCTGCGTGGCCACCACCGGGGTACGGCCGCCGAGGCCGTCGTCCACGTATCCGACGACATCGCCCTTCTTCAGGACCGTCGCCGGCTTCAGCGCGCCCTGCGCGGCCCGGATCAGCTTGTCCGCCGCGTCCAGCGCCCCGCTGAGGATCGTGTTGTCCGAGCCGCCGGCGGGCTGGCGGATCACGGCGCCGACGATGGTCCGGGTCTCGCCGCCGACCCGCTGCTTCGCGGCGAAGACCAGGTTGCCGAGGGCGGAGGTGGTGGTGCCGGTCTTGATGCCGACGACGTTGTTGTGGCCGACCAGATGGTTCCAGTTGGAGTGGTTCACGCCCTTGTAGTCGTCGTACGACATCATCGCCGCCACCTCGCGGAAGGCGGGCAGGGTCATCGCGACCTTGGCCAGCTTCACCTGGTCCACGGCCGTGCTCACCGTGGAGTTCGTCAGGCCCGAGGGGTCGGTGTACGTGGTGTTCGTCATGCCGAGGCGCTTGGCCGCGGCGTTCATCTTCGCGACGAACGCCTTCTCCGAGCCGGCGTCCCAGCGGGCGAGCAGCCGGGCGATGTTGTTGGCGGAGGCGATCAGGATGCTCTCCAGGGCCTCGCGCTGGGAGATCGAGTCACCGGCGGTGACGCTGACGGTGGACTCCTGGCCCGCGTTCGACTGCTGCTCCGCCGTCTTGTCGATCTTTATCTTGGGGCCGTCGGCGCCGCTCTTGAGCGGGTGGTCGCGCAGGACCAGGTACGCCGTCATCACCTTGGCGACACTCGCGATCGGCACGGGCTTCTGCCGGCCGGACGAGCCGAAGGAGCCGATGCCCTGGACGTCCAGCGCGGCCTCGCCCTGGGACGGCCACGGGATGACCGCCTTGGCGCCGGAGAAGGTGTACGAGTCCTTCGCGGTGAGGTCGAGGGTGGGCTGCGGGAGCGGCCTGAGCGTCTGTACGACCGCGAAGACGATCGCCAGCAGCAGGACCAGCGGGGTCCAGATCTTGACCCGGCGGACGAGCGTGCGGACCGGGGTCTCCGGGGGCGGCGGCGTGTTCGTCAGCTCCGCCAGCAGGTCCAGCGGGGGCTTGGGCGGGAGCGGCTGCTGGGTGGTGCGCTCGGGGCCGACCTGCGGGACAGGGGTGGTGGCGTCCGGCTGGGCCGGCCTCTGCGCCGGCACCGGCCGCGCGGCCGGCTTCATGTCGTCCTTCAGCGCGACGAACCTGCTGGTGCGCTCGGCGTCGGACTCGGGAACCCTCGATGAAGCGGGCGAATCGGGTGACTTGGGCGTATCAGGCGTCTTGGGTGTATCGGGTGTCTTGGGCGCCTTGGTGGGGCCGCCCAGCTTGAGCATGGTGGTCGGCTGGTCGACCTCCGGCTTCCTGGGACGGACTGCCTTGAAGACGGTGGTGGGCTGATCGACGGGGTCCTGCGGCGCGGCGTCCTGCGGAGCCTTGGCGGGTGCGGGTGCGGGTGCGGGTGCGTCGTCGGTCGCCTCGGCTTCGCCTGCGGCGTCCGGGGTCCCGCCCGGACCAGCCGTGCGGGTCTCGTCGTCGGCCGCGGGTGGCCCCTGTGGGGCGTCCTCGCCGTCGGTGGCCTCCGGCTCGTCGGCCACCGCCGCCTTGGCCTGCGGCGCCTCTGCGGGTGCGGGGGCGTCGTCGTCGGTCGCCTCGGCTTCGCCTTCGGCGTCCGGGGTCCCGCCCGCACCACCCGTGCGGGTCTCGTCGTCGGCCACCGCCGCGTCGGCCTCGGCGGCCTCGTCCGCGTCAGCCTTCGGCTCCGCGTCGCTCTTCGCGTCTGCGTCCGCGTCCGGCCGGGCGTCCGCGTCCGTCCGCGCGTCGGCGTCCCGGCCGTTCCCGGACTTCGGGGCCGCCTCCGCCCTCGCGTCCGCCGGGGACTTCGCCCCCGCTTCTGCCTCAGTCCGGGCCGCGGCCCGGACTTCGGACTCCGCCGCCTCGGCCTTCCCGGTCTCCTGGCCCTCGGTGTCCTCCGCCGCCACGGCCCGCCCGGCCCTGGTCTCTTCGGCCTTGGTCTCCTCGGTCTCCTGCGCCTCGGTCTCCTGGGCCCCTTCGGGCTCTCGCTTCTTTGCAGTCGCGTTGGCGCCGCGGACCCATGCCGAGACCGCGTTGCGCAGGGCCGCGTCCTGCCCCGGGGTGTCGGAGCCGGCGGAAGCGTCGTCGGGTTGGGCCGGCTTCCCGGCGTCCCGTACCGACAGGACCTTCGTGGCGGTGTCCACGCCGCCCGAGGAATCCTTTTCGCGGGCTACCGCGAGCCGCGGATCACGCGCCTCGGGAACCGGAGCCGCGCTCCCCGACGTCCGTTCCGCCGACGACTCGCGCTGCTTAGACCTGTCGGGGGACTCGCCCGCCACCGATGCCTCCTCCATGCGCCGCACGCCCACGCGCGCGCCCTGTCCGAACCATGTACCAGTGTCCTGTGTGAGGGCTTGGCCCCTGCGGTAGACGAGAACGACATACCTGCCGGTTCCCTCACGAACCGGTCACGCACCCTCGACAGACCAATGTGAGAGGGGTCACCCTGTCATTCATCCACGCGGGGAGGCATGGATGGGCAGGAGCCGCAGAACACTTCCGGAGGAGCTTCTGTTGCTGGCACTGGACCCGGCCACGGGTACCACTGCGCAGCCGCAGTCGCTCGACCTCGGTCTGGCCGGTGCACAGCTAGTGGAGCTGGCGCTGGCCGGACGGATAGCCCCAGACGGGGATCGTATCGCCGTGGTGGTGCCACGGCCGACAGGAGATCCGACTCTGGACTGCGCGTTGGAGTTGCTGCGAAGGCGCGGCGCTCCCGTGCGCGCCGTCCACTGGATCGGCGGGCCCCGGCTGGGGCTGCGTCAGACCTACCTCTCGCATCTGGAGCGGTGCGGCATGGTCGCCGCGGTGCCGGGCCAGATGTGCGGGGTGCTGCCGACGACGCGCTACCAGGCGACGGACACCGCCATCAGCCGGGAGATCCGCGCCCGGCTGGACAACGCGATCCGCACCGGCGTACCGCCGGACCCGCGGACCGCGGCGCTCGCCGCCCTGGCGCACGCCGTCGGGCTCGGCAAGCATCTGTACCCGGGCAACGAGGGCAGGTCCTCGCGGTCCCGGCTGCGCGATCTGATCCGGCACGACCCGATGGGCGGGCTCGTCGCGCACGCCGTG